>SLCQ01000083.1 GCA_007125745.1 Nitrincola sp. | reverse complement strand
AGTTGATACCGTCTATCGATAAAGCAACACATGCTTGAGCTAGAGCGTGAGTCCCTTGCGTTAAAGCTCTCTCATCGAATTGAGTCACTTCAATTTGAACATCGAAACGATCTTCTAGTGCATGAACCAGCGCTTCAATAGCACCACTGCCTAGCCCTTCAAATGGCGGCTGTTGGCCGTCAACATCGAAACTTCCTTTGACGATACCTTCGGTGGTGTGAAGGTCATAGCCTTTCAAGGTCCAGCCCGCAACTGAATCATGAAAATGCTCATCAAACAGCGACTTGATCTGCAAAGAAGTAATCTCTTTACCGGTTTTCTCTGATGCGTTTTGCACGACACGGCTGATCTGACTGTGCATCCATTTTGGCAATTCGACTCCATAATCACGTTCTAAAATGAGTGCCACGCCACCTTTACCGCTTTGACTGTTGATGCGAACCACCGCTTCATATTCACGGCCAATATCACGCGGATCAATCGGCAAATATGCCACTTCCCAGTGTGTTAACTGATGTTTCTCGTGATAGTTAATCGATTTACGTATCGCATCTTGGTGACTGCCGGAAAAGGCCGTATAGACTAATTCACCTGCCCAAGGGTGTCGTGCTGATACTGGTAATTCTGTACAGTATTCAACGACTTGAATAATTTCTTTGATGTTAGAGAAATCCAACTCAGGATCGATGCCTTGAGAGTATAAGTTCATTCCCATGGTAACGATATCCATATTACCAGTGCGCTCACCGTTTCCTAAAAGCGTGCCTTCAATGCGATCAGCACCTGCCATGATACCTAACTCTGCTGCTGCAACACCACAACCACGGTCATTATGAGTATGCAAACAGATAACAACTTGATCACGTTGAGCTAAATGGCGGCAGAAGTATTCGATCTGATCGGCAAATACATTGGGTGTTGACATCTCAACCGTTGCTGGCAAGTTGATGATGACACGACGACCTGTTTCAGGCTGCCATTCAGCAATCACCGCGTCACAGACTTCAACGGCATAGTCTAACTCCGTACCGGTAAAGCTTTCTGGAGAGTACTGAAACTGCCATTCAGTTTGTGGGTAGCGCTCTGAATATTCTTTGACCCAGCGAGCCCCTTGAACAGCAATCCGCTTGATGCCATCGCGATCTAAACCAAACACCTGTTCACGTTGTACCGTGGAGGTGGAGTTGTAAACATGCACAATGGCGCGTTTGGCGTTTTCAAGAGATTCGTATGAGCGTGCAATGAGATCCTCGCGCGCCTGAGTCAATACCTGAATAGTAACATCTTCAGGGATCAGGTTTTCTTCGATCAGTTTGCGTACGAAATCAAAGTCAGGTTGAGACGCAGAGGGAAAACCGACTTCTATCTCTTTGAAGCCTAGCTTAACTAATAGCTTGAACATGCGTGTTTTTTGTTCAATGTTCATCGGATTGATCAGCGCTTGATTACCATCGCGAAGGTCTACACTACACCATAGCGGTGCTTGCGTGATCTGCTTGTCCGGCCAAGTACGATCAGTTAAGCGCACTGGGGTAAAGGGACGATATTTACGATGGTCAAACATAATGAAATCCTTTATTTTGAGTGAGGTTATGTGACGCATAGTTTACGCTCATTTTTGCGCAATAGCTTTGCTAAATATGCTTATAAAATAATTTCTAAGCAATATATTGTAATAGCATTGGTATTATATTTAATAAGAATTGCTAATAGTCCTGATTGAGATCAGAAGGCGTTAAAAATTAGGTCGCAATTAGCACTTTACAGAAGAGTTATAGCAACCTATTATATTTTAAGGCATATACTTTAGTCGGCACTTAATTAGATAAAAATAAAACGGATACCTAGTCGACTTATAGCCTTCAGACCTTAGGTCTTTTTGGGTGTCCCCTCTGATTCAACTATAAAACTAAAATGGGGAAACGTGATGGTGAAAACCTTTATTGTCGGCTTCGATGGCACCGATGCATGCCAAAGAGCCTTAGACTTTGCAGTTAGCTGTGCAAAGCATCAATCCGCTGCAGTTCACCTAGTACACGTGCTAGAGTGGTCTCCTTACAAATTCATGTCCAGTGAAGAAATGCGTGAGCGCCATGAGCGTAAAAAACATGAAGTTGCTAGCGCAGAAAAATTCATCGAGCCTATTGTAGAAAAATTGCGCAACGCTGGGGTAGATATTACTAGCGAGGTGCAATACGGAAATACGACAGAAATTTTATGTGGTATAGCTAAAGAAAAGCTGGATTCACAAATATTTGTTGGTCGTAAAGGCTCTTCAAAGCTTTCCAAGCTTCTTGTAGGAAGCGTGGGTATGTCTTTAATTCAGAGTTCACCAGTTCCGGTTACTCTTGTTCCTTGATCTTTACGTTTTGTGCGTAGATCAAGGAAATTATCTTGTTCTGCGTGAAAAATCACCGCTGGAGATGAACTATGTATTCTTTTTTTAAACGATTCTTAGGCGCAATGGCGCTTCTTGGCTTGTCAACACAAAGTTACGCAGAGAGTGGTGGGCTAGATGAAGCGATTAGTCGAATTTTTGAACCGATTGCCAATCCTATTGTTAACGTCATTTTCTACTCGGTACCTATTGGTGGAGTTCAGTTCCCATTAATTGTTGGCTGGTTGGTTATATGTGGCTTGGTCGCCACTATTTTCTTCAGATTTATACAGTTTCGCGGCTTTAAGCATGCGATTGATCTGGTAAGAGGACGCTACTCCAAACCCGGTGATGCCGGTGAAGTTTCTCACTTCCAAGCATTAACAACGGCACTCTCCGGAACCGTAGGTCTTGGTAATATTGCCGGTGTTGCAGTAGCTGTCTCGATTGGTGGCGCAGGTGCGACCTTCTGGATGATCCTAGCGGGTCTATTGGGTATGGCATCTAAGTTTACTGAATGTATCTTGGGACAAAAATACCGAAATGAATTGCCTGGCGGTAAGGTTTCTGGTGGCCCGATGTACTACCTAGAGCGTGGTCTTCGTGAAGAGCGCAATATGGGAGGCTTAGGTAAAGTTTTTGCTGTTATTTTTGCTATCTGTTGTATTGGTGGCGCACTAGGTGGCGGTAATATGTTTCAAGCGAACCAAGCCTACTCCCAAATTGTTAACGTCACCGGTGGTGATGAAAGCTTCTGGGTAGGTAAAGGTTGGTTGTTCGGTCTTTTAATGGCAATCGTTGTTGGTAGTGTCATTATTGGTGGTATCAAGTCTATCGGTCGTGTAACTGAAAAACTGATTCCTACCATGGCTGGGCTCTATTTTATAGCGGGTATGATTATCATCGTTGTTAACATTGATATGGTTGGTTGGGCTTTCGGTGAAATCTTCCGTGGCGCATTTACGGGTGAAGGTGTTGTAGGTGGTGTGCTTGGTGCTTTGATTCAAGGCTTTAGACGTGCAGCATTTTCTAATGAAGCGGGTATCGGTTCTGCGGCTATTGCTCACTCAGCTGCGCGCACTAGTGAGCCAGTCTCTGAAGGGTTTGTTGCTCTATTGGAGCCTTTCATTGATACCGTTGTTATCTGTACCATGACGGCTTTAGTCATCATTATCAGTGGTGCATTACTGACCGATCTGACGGGTGTTGAGTTAACGTCTGCTGCTTATGCAACGGTGTTGCCTTGGTTCCCAATAGTACTTGCTGTTGCTGTTGTTCTGTTTGCTTTATCCACCATGTTTGCGTGGTCTTACTATGGACTGAAAAGCTGGACCTACCTAGTAGGTGAAGGTAAAGCTAAAGAAAATGCTTATAACTTCGTATTCTGTCTGTTTATTATTATTGGTGCTAGCATGAGCTTAGGTCCAGTAATCGACTTCTCAGATTCAATGTTGTTTGCTATGGCTATCCCGAATATCATTGGTATTTATCTATTACTACCAGTTGTTAAGCGCGAGCTGAACAAATACTGGGCAAAAATAGAAAGTGGTGAAATTCAAAAAGTAAAATAATGTGATCTGGCGCAAGGATGCGCCTTTCTTTTTTATAACCCTTCCAGTTAAACATATATGATGCGTTATTGTTTAAGTCTCCTGCTAATAATTGTTATGTTGATTGGAACAGCCTGCGATAGTATGCGTCCAGAGCCTATTGAATCTGCGCTTTCTCATTTAACAACTGAAGAGCTTGAAGCAAAAGCTGATAGAATGATTCAGCGTCTTGAGTATTCAAGTGGTGAAGTCGGGGTGAACCTAGGTCGTGTTGGTATGCGAATGGACCTCCGAACTCTTCAATCAGCTTTGGAACAACTAGGCTATTTTGAAGGGCCTAGATTAGGTATCCTTGATCCGGTTACTGTTGATGCGATTGATCGTTATCTTGAATATCATAAAAAAACTAACTAGGGGCTAATGCAGCAATGAGTTTAGGGCTTTGGTTAACTTTTGTTGTGGCAGCCATCGTAATAGCTATCACACCAGGTCCAGGATCTGTATTGGTGTTGGCGACAGGTTTACGTTATAGATATTCTGCGGTATTTAGAACCTTGCTCGGGCTTGAGTTGGCGTTATTGATACATCTTGTGATTGTTGCCCTTGGTTTGGGTGCGCTGTTAGCGACCTCTAATGCTGCTTTTCTCACAATGAAAATAATTGGTGCTGCTTACCTGGTTTGGCTAGGCGTGCAAAAGTGGCGGGCACCAGTCGAGTCAATCGATACGACTAAGGTGCATATTTCTAAAAGTGGAAGATTGTTCAGACAGGGGTTATTTGTTAATTTGACTAACCCTAAAGCGGTTATTTTCATTGCAGCTTTGGTGCCGCAGTTTATTGTTATGAGTGCCCCGCAGTTACCGCAATATATTATTATCGGTGCGACAATGGTAGCTGTGGATGTGCTGATAATGACCGGTTATGCACTTTTAGCGGGTCGATTTCGAGTTTGGTTTCAAAATACACGAATGATGCGCATGCAAAATAGAATTTTTGGTGGGTTATTCGTTTCTGCTGGCGCAATGCTGGTGTTCTCTTCTCGTTAGTTTATGCTAAATTTCTGCAATCAAATGTATTAAAAAGCGTTATAGTTACTAAAGGTTGCAGAATATTTCGAGAGAGAAAAAGATGCATATGGAATTAGATCGTTATGATGTAAAAATCTTGCAGATTCTTCAGCAAGATGCCTCTATTTCAAATCAAGAACTTGCTGATCGTATTGGGTTAACTGCGGCTCCTTGTTCAAGACGGGTAAAGCACTTAATTGACTCAGGTGTTATTGAGCGTCAAGTAGTCCGAGTAAATGAGCGAAAAGTAGGTTTAAACTTAATAGCTATGCTACATATTATTATGGATAAGCACATCCCAGAGCGGTTTGAAGCCTTTGAGGCTGCAATTGCAGAAATCCCTGAAGTGATGGAGTGTTATCTAATTACGGGTCATGACGCTGATTATCAGCTTAAGGTTGCTGTGGCGGATATGGACAGTTATCACGATATTTTGTTGGGAAAGATTACTCGTATAACTGGAGTTAGTGGGGTTAAATCTTCTTTTATTATGCGAAAAGTGGTTGATACTACGGCGGTTCCGCTTCATTACTAAGTTGCTGGTCATCTAATCAGTTTGCAGAGGTCTTATTTCATGTAATCTTCAAACAAACTATAGCGCCACTGTCTTAATCCTATCACCATAGTGGTTCCATGCTTTTGTTGCATAGGCAGGTGATAGTCTTTTTTTAATCTGCCATGAAACTCCATCGCAAGACGATCTATTCTATCCTGTATTTCTTGGTTACTTGCGTGACTGAATAATCCATTGAGAACGAGTAACTTTTCAGATTTGTTGTCGAAGCGCGAATTAAAAAAATCCTGCTGAACATATTTCAAGAAAAAGCGTTGAATAGGACCATCAGGCTTCCAGCGGAAATTAGGTGCGATTCGAAGCTTAATTCGATTGCCAGGGTGTAACTCGATTAGCTTGAGGCGATCGAGTTGAGCCAATTTCTGTATGCATTCTGTCGCTGAAAGCTGGAAATGACTGAGTAGTTCGTCATAACTAAAGCCATTGATCACACTGACTGCTACCAATAGCAGTAAAATATCAGCGGCGATCTCCTTCTCTTGTGCTTCTGTTAACTGCTCCACTTGACGTTGATGTGCCTGTGCAATTTGCACTAATTCTATCAAGTCCGTATTAGCCAAGGCGCAGACTTCTTCTAGTCGAGCCAGTGTAAACCCATGGTGCGAAAAGAGGCGTTTGATGGATGCTTCACTAAGATTGAGTGCTTTAGCGACATCAGCATAAGTGATTCCATTAGCACGAAGACGTTGCTTGAGGGCTGTCAGAAGGGTAGAGGTTTGAAGCATACAGAATCCTTCTAAATCTAGATTAGTATTATAATATAATGCTTTTAGACTAATAATATACCACATTGATCATGAAGGTTTCTATTTTAATCCCTTTGAATAGAATCAAAATCACATTTGAACGCTCATAAAGGACCTGAGTCATGATCAAACTAAAAAACTTTATCGGTGCCATGCCTTTTTTGGTGGCTGTTTTTCTCAACGCATTTGTCGATCTGGGCCATAAGATTATTATTCAGAACACTGTGTTCAAGCTATACGACGGGCCGGAACAGGTTATTCTGATTGCTATCGTAAACGGTTTGATCCTTTTACCGTTTATCCTTCTTTTAAGCCCAGCAGGTTTTTTGTCTGACAAATATCGCAAAACCGCCATTATGAAAGCTTCTGCGTGGGGTGCAGTAGCGATTACCCTTGTTATTACAGCCTGTTATTACTTAGGTTGGTTTTGGCCTGCATTTGCAATGACCTTTTTACTTGCCACGCAATCTGCCATCTACTCACCAGCAAAATATGGCTACATTCGAGAGCTGTTTGGTAAAAAGCACTTAGGCGAAGGGAATGGTCTTGTTTCAGCATTAACCATTTGTGCCATCTTGGTTGGCATTTTTGCTTTTTCGATTCTGTTCGAGACGTTTTATCCTGTTGATGGCGTATCTGAAGCTGACATACTGCGCGCCATAGCGCCAATAGGTTGGCTATTGGTGATCAATAGTGTCATAGAACTCATCATGATGTATCGACTTCCAGTGCAACCTGCTACAGGTGTTACAAAAGACTTTGAGACTAAAAAATACCTAACAGGAAGGCTATTTGGTCAAGACTTAAAACCTTTGGTGACGAGTAAAGTCGTTCGTTTGTCAGTGATAGGTTTAGCAACCTTTTGGGGTGTTGGGCAGGTCATGTTAGCAGCATTTCCTGCTTTCGCTAAAGAAGAGATGTTATTAACCAACACCATTTATGTTCAGGGTATTCTGGCCTGTTCTGGAATAGGTATTGCGTTAGGGTCTATCATTGCTGGCCGTTGTTCGCGTGATTATATCGAGACAGGTTTACTGCCTTTAGGTGCGTTCGGTATTGCGCTTGGACTATTGTATTTGCCCTATACAGAAACACTGATTACGGCCGCATTAACATTTATGTTTATTGGAACGATGGGGGGAATTTTTATCGTTCCTTTAAATGCATTGATTCAGTTTCATGCAAAAGAGAAGGAAATGGGGCGTACATTGGCGGCGAATAACTGGGTGCAAAATGTCGTCATGCTGAGCTTTTTAGGTTTAACGGTCGCTTTTTCTCTTATGGGCTGGAGTAGTCAATCATTACTACAGTTAATAGCCGTTGTCGCACTCGTTGGTTGCTTCTATACCCTATATCAATTACCACAAAGTTTGACCCGTTTTTTGCTGAGCTGGGTGATGTCGCGTCGATATAAAGTATCGGTTCAGGGAATGGAAAATATGCCCTCACAAGGAGGCGTGTTGCTCTTGGGGAATCACATCAGTTGGATTGACTGGGCCATTGTGCAATTAGCAAGCCCAAGACCTGTTCGTTTTGTGATGTTAAAAAGTATCTATGAACGTTGGTATCTAAAGTGGTTGTTTGATTTATTCGGCTGTATTCCGATTGAGCAGGGTAGTCAGAGCCGTGATGCACTTAAACGGGTCACTGAGGCGTTGAATAATGGTGAGGTCGTCTGCCTGTTTCCAGAGGGGGCCATCAGCAGAACAGGACATTTGGGTCATTTTCGTCAAGGTTTTGAACGAGCATGTAAAGATGTTTCAGCAGACGTGGTCATAGTTCCATTTTATCTGAGAGGCTTATGGGGTAGTCACTTTTCGAGATCCTCTTCATATCTTAAGAAAAGTTCATTTCGCTTGTTACAGCGTGATTTAATTGTCGCTTTTGGTGCGCCCTT
>SLCQ01000103.1 GCA_007125745.1 Nitrincola sp. | reverse complement strand
TTTCAGCAGAGTGATATCCACTATTGATGATGCGGTGATTTTGGCCCATCAGCTCATCATGTTTATACCCAGAAATATCTTTAAAATGTTGGTTGGTATAAATGATATTTCCGCTCTTATCCGTCATACTGACAATAGCGTGTTGATCTAGAGCATTTTGCTGTTGTTTTATTTCACTATTAGCGATTTCCAGTTTCTGATTACGATCATGCAGTAACTTCACCACTTTTCTGACACGCCCATCCATGAAAAAAAGCGCCCCAAGACCTAACACAAACGCCATGACCACAAAGCTGCTTAGGTACAAGAAACGTTGGTTGCCAGCAAAGATATTTTGTGTGGCAGGTATCGTAATGACTTGAATGCCTCTTACATCACCAACCTGCCAATCCTGCTTGGGGGAGTCTGGATGGTTATTATGACAGGTGACACAGGTCGGAAGCATAATAATAGGTGTAGCGTACAGTAGCTCTTTCGCGCCTTGTGATGACTCGAAACGATAAAATTCAGACACATTATCAGCTCTAAGTTTGGCAAGGGCATCAATATCAAACTGGGAAATTTCGCGACTGGCTCGCTGAGGAAAGGGAAAATCACTGATAAATCGTGCTTCAATACTGGCATCACGCTGACTCATAAACTCTACTAGATCCAAGGTCATGGTCGCCGGTATGGGAATGGCGCCCGCCTGATCTTTGTAGTGTTCGGTTATCACAACCCAAGGATGCCCCACCAAAGGAGCAACAATATTATCCGTGTAAAAATCTCTGAAGGAATCGATTGCACTAGCGTGGTTTTTCGCAGCTCGTAAAAGATGATCCTCTTCCGCACCACGAATGACCCAGATACTCATCATCAAAAAAACCGATGCAAACAGAAAAGAAGCCAAAGCCATCAATACACGAAAGCTTTTTTGCTGATTGGACAGGGCTTCAACTTTCAAAAAATCAGGCAAACTTCCCACCTTCATCACAAGGACGTTTCTGGATCAATTTTTCCATTTCAATCTGCAAAACGTCAGACAGTTTTGGTGTCCTAGGTAATAATTTTAAAACACCCAAATGTGCAGGTAATTGACTTTGATCAGCACTGAGCATTAATACGGGTAAATGATGGTTAGGTGAGTCAGATTCGCGTAATGCCGCAACCACTGCAGTACCATTAAGAGAGTTTAATTGTCGACCTATGATGAGCACATCATAACGGGTATGTAATAACTCACTCAGTGCAGTAAGGCCATCATCATAACTGTCGACCTGGAGTGATAAATCCTCCAGCACTTGTTGGCATAGCTGACGCATAATGCGTGAAGACTCTACTAACAAAATCCGCTTGGCCGACTGCCCTGCATTGAGACGCAAGCTTTCGAGTTGTTGTTTTAAATGCGCTGTCTCTTCATTATCCGATAAGCTATCAGAGGCCTGCCTGAGAAGATCAACGAAACCTAGCAAAATAGGTAAAGCATCCTGTCTAGGTGCTTTTTGCCAATCGATCAATGCTGATTCAAATTGATGCCCAATACTGGTGATAATCGAAAATCCGTGCGTACCACCTGACCCTTTTATGCTATGAACCAAGCCAAACAATCGATTAAACACATCCAGTTCAAAGTGTTTTTCCAGCGTGAGCAGGTCAGACTCAGCCCGATCACACTGCTCCTTTAAGTCCGTTAAAAACCCCTCAGCCAGCTGTTTGAGTAACTGATCAACTTGATTGACAGGCATTACATCACTCACTTAAGCGATTCCTCGGCTTAAACGTCTTAATTTGATTGCGACCTCCAGCTTTTGCTTGATAAAGGGCTTTATCAGCGACTGCAAGCAAGGCTGCAGGGGTCACTTGATCGGATGTTGAAGCGATACCGGCACTAAAGGTAACATAAAACTCGCTGGACTCATCAATAAACTTCAGATCACTAAAGCGCTTGAGAGTATCCAGCATTATAGACTCAGCCATCTCAGAATTAGTGTCCGGTAGAATGACCACAAACTCTTCTCCACCATAGCGCCCAATCAAGTCAGACTTACGCAGGCGTTGTCTTAGTAGATGCGCCATCGCTCTGATGACTTGGTCTCCAGCAGCGTGGCCATAGGTGTCATTGACCTGTTTAAAGTTGTCGAGATCCAACATCACAACCGATAAAGGTAAAGAGTTTCTTTCAGACCGTGCCACTTCGACTTCAAGCGCTTCTTTGATACGTGAATGTTTTAACAGACCCGTTAGTCCATCACGCGACATCAGAGAGTCCAGTTTTCGAAAGCGAGCTGCGCGAACTCTGACCGAGGCGACCAGCCGGCTATCGGTAATGGTTTTGGTGATAAAGTCATCACCACCTCTACCCATTGCCATTAACTGCTGGTCGAGGTCGGTTTCTACTGAAAGGTAAATCACCGGCAAACTTACCCACTCCTCGTAGGTCCGAATCATTCCTGCCAATTCAGCACCAGAGCAACCAGGCATGTGAATATCCATCAACACCAACTCAGGGCGAAAATCCGCTAACTTATCGATGATCTCTGTCGGATCAGCCAAAGTTTGAACCAGCATGCCCGCCGCAGACAGAATCGCAGCATAATGTTGTGCCTGTAGCTCATCATCTTCAACAATCAACACACGGTAAGCCACTTGACGCTCTTGATCCAGTACCGACTCTAACCGATCGATCAAACGTGGATAGTCGATCGGTTTCAACATATAACCTAAAGCTCCCATTCGAACCGCTTTTAACCGGGCATTGAAAGAGTCTGTGGCAGAGATAAAAATGATCGGTACGCCGAGCTTAACCAATGGTGAATCTCGGGTCAGACGCTCTGTTGCGATAATTTGTTCGCGAGTAAAAATCACATCAAGAAGCAGGCCATCAGGTCGCTCATGTTTGGCGGCCTCCTCTGCTTCGCTATAGGATTCAAACCAGCGAACTGTATAGTTAAACTGATCCAAAATACGCAGGATTTCAGCGGCTTGAAGCGCATCATCCTCAACTAGCCAAAGTAGTGGCTGACTGGATTGATAGCGAGGTGGGTCGACAGCTTGTTGCTGAGAGGGTGGCTCTTCGCGACTCACCTCATTAAGTAAGTCAACCAATCCATGTAACAAACCAATCAGCATCTCTTTTTGCGCTTCGGTTGCTGTTGGAGCGGAATACTCTTTAATAACCGCCTCGACAGCCCGAGCTTTTTCAGTTATTTCATGGAATCCAAATGTACCAGCAGAACCTGCTATACCGTGCAAGTGGTGTCGAAGCTGTTCAAACACATCATCAGCATACGCTGTGCTTATCAGCTGTTTAGTCAATACTTCCAGTTGTTCTGCTTCACTTGGAAGTCGTTGAATATAGAGTTTCGCCAGATTTTGGAGAAGCTCATTAATGGCTGGATCAGACAGCATCAGAAACCCTTCACTTCATAATTGCAAGTAAAATTCAGACCCTATGACCTTATTCACTTTGCCTTATAGTAACCCCTGCTAATCACTATAGAACAAAACACTTTGTAGTCGCTAGCCTAGTCATCTAAATATCCACTCAGGTTCGTAGTGTGTTAAAGTGAACAAGAACCATTCAGGAGATAATCATGCCTTTACTCGATAGCTTCCGTGTTGACCATACTCGCATGCAGGCGCCAGCCGTTCGAACCGCAAAAAAAATGCAAACCCCTTCTGGAGATGCGATTACCGTCTTTGATTTACGCTTTTGCATTCCTAACCAAGAAATTTTGTCAGAAAAAGGAATACACACCCTCGAACACCTTTTTGCTGGCTTCATGAGAAATCACTTAAACAGTGACACTATTGAAATCATCGATATTTCACCTATGGGTTGCCGCACAGGTTTCTATATGAGCCTGATAGGAACACCGAATGAGCGGCAGGTCGCTGATGCATGGTCAGCATCGATGAAAGATGTGACTGAAGTCCACTCAGCAAACGACATTCCGGAGCTCAATGAATTTCAATGTGGCACATACACAATGCATTCTCTGGAAGAAGCCAAGCATATTGCAGAAGATATTTTATCCCGTGGTGTCGGTATCAACGATAACGACAGCCTTTACTTAAGTGACGAGTTTTTAAATGAAAAAATGGCGTAGGCTAACCTACGCCATTTAAAAAACGGTCATGATTTCCTATCAAGACCGTTTAGACCTCCTGCAAGGCTAATACTACTCTGTGCCAAAGCGTTAACGCGACAAACGCACTATTAGCCTGATGTGTTTTAAACTATACCAAACCAAATTCAGAAAAAACAGAACATTTTAACCATTTCTGGATATTTTTTTATGCCAAAACTGTGCTACGCCCGCCCTAGGGTCCAGTTGGTAGGGTTTAAACCCTAGACTCGAATAGGCTTTTTTGGCCGCTTCATTACCCTCCAGTACTTCCAGTGTTAATTTGATACAACCTAACTCTCGAGCAAGTGCGTCAGCCGCTTGAAACAATTTCCGTGAAATCCCTTGTCCACGATAGGATCGACTCACCATCACATCATGCACATTGAGTAAAGGTTTTGCCGTAAAGGTGGAAAAGCCCTCAATTAAATTGATGAGCCCGATAGGACTTTCACCATCAAAAGCGATAAAACTGTGAACATAAGTGCGCTTCGCCATCTCAGCAATCAGTGTTTGCTTGACGTTGGGCGATAAGGGCTCACCTCCCCCCATCGGATCACAGGCATATTCATTGAGAAGACTAACAACGGCTTCACTATGATCTGCTCGAGTGAGATCTGCCTTGGTAATTGTTATCATAATCGACACTGCTCCTTTAACGTGTATCTATCCAACCTGCTCGATGACTAGAAAAGGTGACATCTGTTTTCATGGCTGACATGGTAATGCGAGACTATCAACAACGTGCGGTTGAAGCCACTCTCGATCATTTTCGTCGCACTCAATCATCGGCTGTTATCGTCCTGCCGACAGGTGCAGGAAAAAGCTTAGTTATCGCTGAACTGGCAAGGCTTGCGAAAGGTCAGCTTCTGATACTAACCCATGTTCAAGAACTGGTGGAACAGAATCATGCGAAATATACAGCCTTGGGGTGCTCCGCTGGGCTGTTCTCTGCAGGGCTAGGAAAGCGTGAAACAGATATGCAGGTCACTTTCGCCAGTATTCAATCGATAGCCAATCACCTAGAGCTTTTTACACAAACCTACTCCTTAGTGGTGATTGATGAATGCCACCGTGTCAGCACCCAAGAAGATAGCCAATATCAACAAGTGATTAATCACTTAAGACTCATCAATCCACAGCTTAGGCTACTCGGTTTAACGGCAACTCCCTACCGATTGGGGCAAGGGTGGATCTATCGTTATGATTATAGAGGCTTTGTAAGAGAAACAGACAATGCCGCATTCGAGCACTGCATCTATGAACTCCCGTTGAGCCAGTTGATTCGAGAGGGCTACCTGACACAACCCGTATCTATTAATGCGGCTATCCATCACTATGACTTTTCGGGCCTTTTAGAAGAAGACAACCAAGATCAACCCGAAGCCCTGAACCAACTGTTGCGCAAATACCCTAGAGTCACTCAAGCGATTACCGAAGAAGTCATATCACTTGCCAAAAATCGACGTGGCGCGATGATTTTTGCGGCGAGTGTTGATCATGCAAAAGAGATTCTTGGCTACCTTCCTCAAGACAGTTCAGCGATGATTACCGGGACCACACCTCCCAAAAATCGACAGCAGATTATTGATCAATTTAAGCAACAAAGGCTTAAGTTTTTAGTGAATGTCTCGGTCTTGACCACAGGTTTTGATGCACCCCATGTTGATCTCATTGCAATCTTGCGCCCTACCGAATCCGTTGGACTCTATCAACAAATTGCAGGGAGAGGATTAAGACTCTTTCCGGATAAAAAAGACTGCTTAATCATCGACTATGCTGGAAACGGTTATAACCTGTTCAGTCCTGAAGTTGGCTCACGAAAACCCGCATCGGACACTCAACCTGTGCAAGTGTTTTGTCCTGTGTGTGCATTTGCAAATATCTTTTGGGGTCGCCTTGATGATCATGGCAATTTGATCGAGCATTTTGGCCGACGATGTCAAGGCATCGTGACCTTGTCTGGCTCACCTAAGCAATGCCATTATCGCTTTCAGTTTAAGCATTGCCCTAACTGCCAACATGAAAATGATATTGCCGCAAGGCGCTGTGAATCTTGTCATAAAACCCTAATCGATCCTGATGATCTACTTAAACGAGCATTGTCGCTTAAAGATGCCAAAGTACTGCGCTGTGCAGGTATCAGTTTCAACAGCAAAGCTGAATCTTTAGAAGTCATCTACCATGATGAAGATGGCGATACTTTAAAGGAGTGGTTTAACTTTAAACACGCCAAACAGCGACATGCATTTAACAGACAACTGGGGCGTCGTGCCATAAACAAACCGCGTACATTCAGCACACTGGAAGAGGTTCTTGCACTCGATAGCCCCATCAAACACCCCGACTTTGTGATAGCGAAACGCCATGGACAAGGTTGGCGTGTTGAAGAAAAGCTATTTGATTACCATGGACACTATCGAAAAGCGAATCAGCTATAATACAGGAAGTGCATTAACTTTTGATGAAACGCAATTGAGTGATATAAGAGAGTTGAATTATCGGTCATTTCACTTGATCATATCACTCCTAATTAAATAGGCAATTAACACCTCAGTGAATAGAGATTTTATCGGTTTGACAGCTAGACCCTTTCATTTTCAACTATACATGTTTATAGGCCTAATGGTGTCCGTTTTTAGCCTAAATGTATCAGCGAGCAATGCCATACTCCCCGTTACACCACCCAATAAAAAGACTGCAGAACATATCGAATTAGGTGACTTGCTCTTTCATGACACACGCCTTTCCGCGGATAACACCATTAGTTGCGCTAGTTGCCATGACCTGAGTCACAACGGGGCAGATCGTCGTCCTTTTTCAGTCGGAGTTGGGGGTGCCTTAGGTAGAATACGATCACCCAGTGTCTATAACAGCGTCCTTGACTTTGCCCAGTTCTGGGATGGGCGTGCAGAAGACTTACAAAGCCAAGTCGATGGCCCTATCCATGATGAAGTAGAGATGGCAACCGACTGGGACGCGATACTTGAAAAATTAACGGCTGATGAAGAGCTCGTTAAGCGTTTTCAAAATACCTATAGAGAGGGTATCACCGCTGATACTATTCGCGATGCATTGGCCGCTTTTCAAACAACACTTGTATTAATAGACTCACCTTTTGATCGCTGGCTCAATGGCGACACAACCGCCATTACACCCAAGCAGTTGAGTGGCTATCAACTCTTTCGCAGTTATGGATGCATCAGTTGTCACCAAGGTACCAATGTGGGGGGAAATATGTATGCACGCATGGGCTCGTTAGAAAACTACTTTGACCTTAAAGGTGATGATATCTCTTCAGCAGACCTTGGTCGCTACAATGTCACAGGTAACCCAGCTCACCGCTTCGTCTTTAAAGTCCCTAGTCTCAGAACTGCCGCTTTAAATGACTTTTTCTTTCATGATGCAAGCGCCTCATCACTTGAGGATGCGATCGTCACTATGGCACGCTTCCAATTAGGGCGAGAATTACCACCAGAGCATATCGATAAAATTGCGGTATTTATTGAGTCCCTGGTTGGCTCTCACCCTCGCTTAAAGCCTGCTCAGTTTGACAATTCAGGGCAACCTTAATGTTAAATGCCATTCGCCCGTTTAACATATTACTCCTCTTAGTCATGCTCATTTTGATCGCGTTATTCTTTCAAACGCGATCCATCAGCCTTATAGAGCATACAGAACGACTAGATCAATTTTTACAACTACGAGAGTTGGATACCAAGCTTGACGAACAAGTGCTACTGATTTCCACCGGCATTCAAAATCAATACGACACACAAGTTCAACTCCGGCGTTCGGTAAACCAGCTTTTACGCCAACTGACTGACGATGAAAGTCTCTTTTTCCAGGGTCTTGATGCACAATCGATTGAAAAACTTCACGCCTATTATGATGCCCAGCGGGAAAAAGAAGCGGTCACAGAGGAAATTAAACTCTATGCGGCTTTGATACGAAATGCGCTGTTATACATGCCTCATTTAGTACAAGAGCTTCGTGAGGATAACCACCCACAACGCGATGAGGCGGCTCGATTGATGAGTCAGCTGTTTCGTTACCACCTTTTCCCTGACCCTGTCACGCTGAGAGAATTGGCTTCCAGTATTGAACTGTTTCAACAA
>SLCQ01000056.1 GCA_007125745.1 Nitrincola sp. | reverse complement strand
GCTGGTGGTCAATGGTGCCAATGCACGTCAAATTGAAACCGTCAGCTACGGTGAAGAGCGTCCTGCAGTGATGGGTAGTCATGAAGGTGCATGGTCTCAAAACCGTCGTGTTGAACTGAGATATTTAAGTCGCTAAGCCGATGAAAAAAGCAACGCTGATCTATACATTAGTGGGTTGTTTGGGTTCTGTGCTGACGCTGTCAGCACAGGCTCAGGTGCCTGTAATCGAAGTGAGAACTGGTGAGCAGGCTCAAATAGAGTCTTCCACTTTGGGTGGAGCGTCTAGTCAAAGTGAGCTGATACTGCTCGTTCTGAGTCTTCAGGAAGAGGTGAGATACCTTCGTGGTGAGCTTGAAACCACCCAAAATCAACTTAACCGTCTGCAAACAGATGTGCAAGAGCGCTACCGTGATGTTGATAGGCGTTTAAGTGTTTTGATGCAAGCGGCGATGGATGATGATAGTTTACCGCCACTCTCCTTTCCATCAGATACGACTGAAGATGAAATACTGGCTGAGCCTTCATCCGCTGATGACCAGGCCGCTTACGATGAAGCATTCGCTTTGGTAAGGGCACGAGAGTTTGAAGATGCCATTGTTGCCTTCGAAAATTTTGTGCAACGTTATCCTGAGCATCAAAATACAGCCAATGGTTACTACTGGTTGGGTGAGCTTCATCTGGCAACCGAATCGCTTGAGCAAGCGAAAGAGTCATTTGAAATTGTTTTGGAACGTTTCCCTGAACACCATAAAGTACCAGATACGCTTTATAAGCTGGGTGTTACTTTCTCTCGTTTAGGTGAGCAAGAGCGTTCTCGCCACATGATGGAGCGCGTGATAGCTGAGTTTCCGCAGAGTACAGCGGCGACTTTAGCGCAAAGTTTTAGACCCCTAGCCAATTAAGTGGGGATATGATTGATGAAAAGTGCTAAGCGGGCAGTGGTTTTGTTGTCTGGAGGTTTGGACTCGGCAACCGTGTTGGCCATGGCGAAAGCAGAAGGTTACGACTGTTTTGTATTGAGTTTTGATTATGGACAACGCTCTTTAACTGAATTAAACGCAGCGAAAGCCATAGCGAGCAGTATCGGTGTTATAGAACATAGAGTGCTACGCCTTAATCTAGAAGATTTTGGTGGTTCGGCATTAACGGATCATAGTTTACATATGCCTGACGCAGAAACGGAATCTATTCCAGAATCAGGTATTCCGTTAACCTATGTTCCTGCCAGAAACACGGTGTTCCTATCATTAGCACTGGGTTGGGCTGAGGTATTGGATGCTGATGCAATTTTTATTGGTGTGAATGCAGTGGATTATTCTGGCTATCCAGACTGCCGTCCTGAGTTTATCAAGGCTTTTGAGCAGATGGCCGCTTTGGCGACACGTCAGGGTGTAGAAGGTGCCCCTATTCGTATTAAAACGCCACTCATCGATTTAACCAAAGCTGAAATTATTCAAGCGGGTGTATCCTTGGGGTTAGACTATGCTCAAACCGTATCATGCTATCAAGCAGACGAGGCCGGGCGTGCTTGTGGGCGCTGTGACAGTTGCCGCCTCAGATCAATAGGCTTTAAAGATGCTGGTATAGATGACCCAACACGCTATCAAGATTAAGCCTGCACTCATGTTAGCAACCTCCGCTATGCTATATAATCACTCGACATCTCGCCTTGAGCGAGCTTTTCAATAAACCTGGAGCTCAGATCTATCCATGTTATCGACACGAGAGTTGGCTGACCGTATTTTAGTGCAAGAGCACTTTGCTCAAGATCACTTGCCTAATGCGTTGACTCACCAGCAACAAGCTGAGCTAGAAGAGGAAATTCTAGGACTCTTAGCACAAAAGGATGCCTGCTTAGTCGCGCATTACTACACCGATCCTGTTATTCAATCTTTAGCAGAGAAGAGCGGTGGCTGTGTCGCGGATTCGTTGGAAATGGCACGTTTTGGAAGTCAGCATCTGGCATCCACGCTTGTGGTCGCGGGTGTTCGCTTTATGGGTGAAACTGCCAAAATACTTAGCCCTGAAAAGCGTATTTTAATGCCAACACTCGAGGCCACCTGTTCTTTAGATTTAGGCTGTCCGATTGAGGAGTTTTCAGCATTCTGTGATCAATACCCTGATCGTGAAGTGGTGGTGTATGCGAATACATCAGCTGCTGTGAAAGCGCGTGCAGATTGGGTTGTCACCTCGAGTATCGCATTACGGGTAGTTGAGCATTTACAAGAACAGGGTAAAAAGATTATTTGGGCACCTGACAAGCACTTAGGGGACTATGTTCGTCAGAAAACAGGTGCTGATATGTTGCTTTGGGATGGAGCTTGTATTGTTCATGAAGAATTTAAAGCGAAAGGGCTCCAGGATCTGAAAAAGGTCTACCCTGATGCGGCAATTTTAGTACACCCTGAGTCACCTGAAGCAGTCGTAGACTTAGCGGATGTCGTTGGCTCAACGAGTCAACTGATTAATGCTGCTGCTACATTGCCTAATGAAATGTTTATTGTGGCAACTGATCGCGGTATTTTTTACAAAATGCAACAAGCAGCGCCGGATAAAGTATTAATTGAGGCTCCTACCGGGGGTTCAGGTGCAACCTGTCGTAGTTGTGCTCATTGTCCATGGATGGCCATGAATGGTCTAGAAAATCTACGCGATGTACTGCTGGAGCAGGATCAAGAAATTTTCGTTTCTGATGAGTTGATTGAAGCTGCCAAAAAGCCACTGCAACGCATGTTAGACTTTCCAATTCGTTAAGGTTAAAAATCTTCTTGTAACTGGCGGCGGATCTCCAGTATTTCTGCCTTCAGTTGCTCTAAGCGAGCGATATCCGTGGCTTGTAAGTTACGTTCTCGCTTAGCGAAGGTGACCTGTTGCATAGCACTGTCAATATTCCCGGTAAGTAAGAAGTACTGAATTCTGGCTTCATGAACCCCCAGTATATTTCCGGCAAGCCCCTCGGCTTCGGCTAATTGATACCAGCTGTCAACATCAGAAGGGTGTCTTTGTATAATTGATTTATAGACATTCGCGGCCTGAGCTGGTTTGCCGGCATGATATAATACGGATGCACGAATCTTCTTAACTGGATAGCTACCAGGGTACAAGGACATCATCTGTTCCGATTGTTGTTCGGCCTTAGCAAAATTTTTCTCAGCCAATAAAAGCTCAATCTCGGTCAGTTGAACATATACATGTTGTCGCCAATTGCGAGGAAGCTGTTCAAGTGCTTTTCTTGCTTGATCGAGGTCGTTGATGCGCATGGCAGCGACGAGAACGCCATAGTCACTTTTAGCATCCTCCTTATCGTGACTGTCTGCAAGGAAGCGTTGCAGAATTTGGCTGGGTTGCTTGCTTAGATGGGCTTCCATGCGAGTCTTGATAAGATCAAAGTCGATGCTCGGTGACCGTGGGGTAACCGGAGGTAAAGCTTCTGCACGATTTAATGAATCGGCTATTCTTGCCTCTGTTACCGGATGTGTTAATAAGAATTCGGGTGGACGTTGACCGTAAAAGCGATAGTTGCGTTGAAGCCTTGAGAACATTTGAGGCATTGCACGAGGGTCGCGATTGGCGGCAACCAGGGTTTGCATGCCGATGCGGTCAGCTTCTTCTTCGTTACGACGGCTGAAGTTGAGTTGAGCCTGAGCCTGAGCTCCTATGGTTCCACTGAGCGCGGCGGCCCCACCTTCCGGATTTGCAGAAGCAATCAATATACTGGCCAATACCCCTGCCAGCATCATAGGACGATTGCGGCGCTCTTCTTCAATACGTTGAGCATAGTGGCGTTGACTTAAATGTGCGATTTCATGCGCAAGAACAGATGCTAACTCATCTTCCGAACCGGCTGCGGTGATCAATCCGCTGTGCACACCAATGATACCGCCGGGTACAGCAAAGGCATTAAATGTTGGGTTGTCGACGACGATTAACTCTAATCTACGATCCGACAACTCGCTGTGAGGTACTAAGTCCCAGAGTAACTCATCGATATAGTGAAAGGTGATAGGATCTTGAAGAAGTGGTGCGCGTCCACGCAAAATTCTGGCCCAGTTTCGTCCAAGCTGGTATTCGGAGGCGAGCGAAGCGGATGCGCCGGGGTTGGTTAGGCTAGGAAGATTAGTAGAAGCATGGCTCATCTTCGGCCCCATTGGGTAGCCTATGAGTGATATGCCTATTAACAGCCCAAGTAGAAGATTTTTCAAATCTAGCGACCTTTCAATAACAAAGTTTAGTTGTAATAGCCTGTTCTGCACTTTAATCTAAGCGATTGGTTGCCGTCCAGCGACAAGAGTTCGTCGTGATAAGGCAGATCTGAATTTTTTGAGGTGGATATGTCCAACATGCCAGTACCCGATCAGTTGTTAGATGCATCTGGATTAAATTGTCCTCTACCCTTGCTGAAAGCTAAGCAAGCCTTAAACAGAATGCAACCGAATCAGTTGCTGAAAGTCATAGCAACCGATGCGGGTTCTGTTCGTGATTTTAAGTCATACACTGATCAATCTGACCACACACTCCTTGAGTCGTTCACGGAAGATGATCGCTATATCTATATTATTCGTCGTGGCTAAGATGAAAAAAAGGGCATGAACACAAATGTTTAAAATTATCAGTAAATGGATACATCGCTACTTTTCAGATGAAGAGGCATTGTTGTTATTTGTCTTGTTGGCCGTTTCATTGGTGATTATCTTGACGGTTGGGAAAGCCTTGGCGCCTGTTTTTTTTAGCATCATTCTGGCTTTTTTGATGCAGGGTGCTGTGCAACGCTGTGCCCGTTATATGCCTCATAAGGTGGCTGTTTTATTGGTTTTTAGTAGCTTTATGGCCGCATTTTTGGCCTTTATGTTGTTGGTATTACCACAGGTTTGGCGACAGTTACTAACCTTTTTGAATGAAGCGCCACGTATCGTGACTGAGGTACAAAAATCGTTACTGTTTTTACCTGACCGTTATCCAGAGTTGATTGCTGAAGAGCAGATTCGACAATTGAGCAGTGTTGCGGCCACTGAAATTGGCCGTGCTTGGCAGTGGGCCTTAACCTTTTCACTGCATTCGATAACCAACATTATTGCCTTACTTATATACTTGATTCTGGTACCGATCCTAGTGTTCTTTTTTATGAAGGATGGTAACTATCTGGCCGGAAGCTTGACTACCTATTTACCTGAGAAGCGTGACTTAATGCGTCGTGTCTGGACGGAGATGGATGCTCAAATTGCCAACTACATACGCGGTAAAGTCATTGAAATATTGATTGTTGGCGCTGTTTCGTATGTTGTTTTTGTTTTCCTAGGCCTTAATTATGCTGCTTTGCTCGCGGTTATGGTGGGGCTATCCGTTGTTATTCCCTATATAGGTGCCGCGCTGGTGACGATTCCAGTCGCCGCTGTAGCCTATTTCCAGTGGGGCTGGGGGAGCGAGTTTATAACCTTGATTGTGGCTTATTTCGTGATACAGGCACTTGATGGCAATGTGCTGGTTCCGATTCTTTTCTCAGAAGCGGTAAACTTACATCCTGTATCCATTATTGTTGCCGTTTTATTGTTTGGCAGTATGTGGGGTGTTTTAGGCGTCTTCTTTGCTATCCCTTTAGCGACGCTGATTAAATCCATTGTTAATGCTTGGCCTGCAGCCTTGGAACAGGTTGCTGATGGGCATCATGAACACCCAGAAGATACGGAGTAAGAGCCTTAGCGCTCTTACTCTACTACTTGTGCTTAAAAGCGCTTAATTACAACTGCTTGACAGCTTCAAGCACCTCGGCGGCATGTCCAGCTACTTTAACTTTGCGCCACTCCTGTCGCAGAATACCCTGCTTGTCGATTAAAAAAGTACTGCGCTCGATACCCATATATTCCTTTCCATAGAGTTTTTTAAGCTTAATAACGTCAAACAGCTTACATAAAGATTCATCGGGATCACTGATCAGTTCAAAAGGAAAGGATTGTTTTGCTTTAAAGTTTTCATGAGCGCGTAACCCGTCACGTGATACGCCGAAGATTTCAGTATCCAGCGCTTGAAAGTCGGCGTACAGGTCACGGAAGTTCTGTCCTTCGGTGGTGCAACCTGGTGTGCTGTCTTTGGGGTAAAAATAAATCACCACATTGCGACCTTTAAGTTGGCTAAGTGTTACGGTCTGATCACTGGTGGCAGATGCTGAAAAATCTGGGACGGTTTGGTCAATAACGGGTGGTTGCATAAGGTCTCTCCTAAAAAAGTCTGGTTAAATGTGTCTCTACCACTACGCGAAAGGGGGGTACTTCGTTTAGAATGTCGGGTCATTCAATTACGATAACGATAGCAGAAGTGGTTCAGTAGGTTAACCTTGCTTTTTACAGTCGCGGTATCTTTGCAATAAATACCGCCTGAATACTATGGAGAACACAATGATTTGCGGCAGTTTGGTAGCGTTGGTCACCCCCATGACCCTCAATGGAGATATCGACTGGGAGGCGCTCAAGCGTTTAGTTGAGTTCCATGTCGAAAAGGGAACAGCCTCCATTGTTGCAGTAGGTACAACGGGTGAGTCTGCTACCCTAGACTGTGATGAGCATACAGAGGCGATCCGTTTTGTGGTAGATCAGGTAAACGGCAGAATTCCAGTCATTGCAGGAACAGGGGCTAACTCTACCCGTGAAGCGATTGAACTGACCCGTGCGGCAAAATCAGTAGGTGCAGACGCCAGCTTATTGGTGACGCCCTACTATAACAAGCCAACACAAGAAGGTTTGTATCAACACTATGCGACTATTGCTGAAGCGGTAGATATTCCGCAAATTCTATACAATGTTCCCGGTCGGACAGCCTGTGATATGTTGCCTGAAACCGTGTTACGTTTAATGTCTATTGCTAACATCGTCGGTATCAAAGAGGCGACAGGCAATCTTGAGCGTGCGCGTGAGTTAATTGAAGCGACTCCGGATGACTTTGCGATCTACTCTGGTGATGATGCAACAGCGATTGAGCTTATTTTACTGGGGGGACAAGGGAATATTTCGGTCACAGCGAATGTGGCTCCCGCGGAAATGGCTGAGCTATGCCGCCTAGGTCTCGCGGGTGATACGGAAGCCGCTCGTGCGCTTCAGCAAAAATTAATGCCGTTACATACAACATTGTTTGTAGAGGCTAACCCTATCCCTGTGAAGTGGGCATTAGCAGAGATGGGGATGATGCAACAGGGGATACGCTTACCCCTCACACAGCTTTCAAATCAATATCATGACCTAGTCCGTCAAGCCCTCAGAGACTGTGGAATTTCATGATGATAGGTGCTCATATGAACAGGAATCTTCTCACACTCTTGACCTTACTTGTTTTGGTTGTGTCCATTGCAGGCTGTGGTTCATTTAAAAATCCCGTCTATGGCGAACATGGGTTAATCCGTGATCGAAGTCAGGATTATGAATTGGCTGAAGCGGGTCAAAGGTTAGTGATTCCTGATCATATTAGGGCGCGAGAGACCCGGGATATGTTGACTGTCCCACAGGTTGAAATGACTGCCAGTCGTTCAAACGGGCGCTTTGTTGTTCCTAGACCGGAGTTTTTCTATCCAGACCCAACGTCTGATACGGTCAATTTGGCCAGGTTGGAAGGCGAACGCATCATTTTCGTCGATGAGCCGATAGCTGATGTGTGGAATAAAACCCTCGATTTTTGGAACTACCATAATGTTCGAGTTGCTCGGACCGATCCGCGTCAGGGGATTATTGAAACTGATTGGATTCGTACAGATGGGCGTGAATATGGTTTTATGGATCGTTGGATTAAACGTCTAACGCTATCACCAATGGAAGGGCCGGCTGATAATAAGCTTCAGGTGCTTATTCGACCTGATCCTGACGATTACGACCGTACCTCCATACGTATGCGTCATGTTCAATTCCCTGCCGGTGAGCAACCCGAAGTGGTTGAGTGGGGCGGTTTCCAAAATGATATTGCATATCAAAGCGACATGATGTTTGAGTTACTGCGCTACCTGAGTCGATCTACAGCACCTACAACAGCCAATACCTTGCTAGCGATGCAACAGCAAGGTCAAGCGAGTCAGTTAGGTAGAGACGCTCAAGGTAATCCTGCATTAAGAATACATGCCTCACCTGATCAGGCATGGGAGCTGGTGTCTCAGGCGATTGCAGATGCAGATCTGGATGTCGGCACTCAAGATCAGAACTTAGGTAAGTTTTATATGACTTATACAACCACCACTCCTTTCGATGACACGCGTAGAATGGGCT
>SLCQ01000131.1 GCA_007125745.1 Nitrincola sp. | reverse complement strand
GCTTTAATGCTCAACCTGAACAAGCGCCCACACGCATTACCTGATTAATTTGTTAAAGAGCGGGCTTGAGCACTCATTCTCCCCGATGTGTTGGGGTGTCGTCTCAAGCGAGGTGCGTATAGTATAGATCAAAATCAGGAAGGTCAACGGATTTTTTGTTTATTTTTCCGAAAAAACCAAACGACTATTCTATAGCCCAACAGCAGTAGCAACACGCTTCCATAAAAAAGGTGCTCAGCATACCCAGCACGCACTTGCATCACATAGTGCAGCATTGCCAAAATTGAAGCAGGGTAGATGAGCCAATGTAGCCTCATCCAATTTTTTCCCAACCTCTTCATCCAGCTTTTTGTCGACGTAATACCCAAGGGCAACATAATTAAAAAGCTAACTAGCCCAACCACAATATAGGGTCTCTGAGTCAACTCTCTCGATATTAAGTCGATACGCCAGCCCAATATGAAGGTTAAAAAAGCAAATAAATGCAAGACAGTATAAAATAGTGCAAATAGCCCTAGCATTCTTCTAAAGCTTACTATCCACTTTAGAGATAACACACTATTTACATGCACTTTTTTGACCGGCGTGACTGCCAACGTTATCAGAATGAAGCGTAACGCCCAGATTCCAGTCACCAGCACGATTGCCTGAGCAGGATCTGCACCAAGTTGATCAAACAGAACTTGATAGATTACGAAAAATAAGGGGGTTAATGATGCTAAAAAGATTAGCCACCATCGAATTCGCTTAAGAGCTAAAACCACTTACGCAAGTCCATACCCGAATATAAATGACCTACTTCATCTGCATACCCGTTAAACAATTGGGTATCGATAATATTTGGATTAAGAAGTGGTGAAGGTAAACGACGCTCTGTAGCCTGGCTCCATCTAGGATGATCAACATCTGGATTCACATTTGCATAAAAGCCGTACTCATGTGGTGCCGATAGATTCCAACTTGTATCTGGAATAGTTTCACGCACATGAATACTGACGATGGATTTAATACTTTTAAAGCCATATTTCCAAGGCACAACCAGCCGAAATGGTGCACCGTTTTGTGGTGGCAAGCTATTTCCATACAACCCAACCGCCATGATCGTTAACGGATGCATCGCTTCATCCATTCTTAAACCTTCTCTATAGGGCCAATCAATTGTCGAGAATCCTGATCGCTGACCATGCATTTGATCAGGATCGTACAGGGTTACAAATTCTACATATTTAGCGCGACTATTAGGTTCAGCACGTTTAAGAATATCTGCCAACGGTATTCCCACCCAAGGAATCACCATTGACCACCCTTCCACACAACGCATTCTGTAGATGCGCTCTTCTAACTGCGAGGGTTTAATTAAGTCTTCTAATTCATAGTGAGCTGGCTTGGCGACTTCACCACTAATCTCTACACGCCAAGGGTCTGTTCTGAAGCGCTGTGCATAGCGTTTAGGATCACCTTTACCCATCCCAAACTCATAAAAATTATTATGACTGGAGACTAATCGATAGGGAGTAAGCGTTTCATCTGTGGAGAGTTTCGTATTTGCCTTACCTTGTTTTAGTGATGACTGAAGCCAATCAGGCCCAGAGTATACTTGCTCACCGCTTAAATCGTGCTGATCAGTTAGAGCGCTAATCTGACCCGATGCTATCAAGCCACTCACAGCAACCATGCCTTTGAGTAACTGCCGACGTTGACGATAAATGGATTCCGGAGTTATCTCCCATGAAGGTATACGACTTTTCTTACCAATTATCATGACTCACTCCGAATTTTGATCATAACAATGCTTATGACAAATTACTTGCTCAGATGTTTCTTTCGACGTATCACCCATAAAAACGGGCCTGAACAAGCATACACAATAAACAACAGCCACAAGAACAGAGCAGGACTAATTGAAATAACAGCGATTGCCAACACAATAGCGGATAAGATCACAAAGGATACGCGCCCTTTTAAATCCACATCTTTGAAGCTGTAATATAAAACGTTACTCACCATCAGCACTCCTGCCAAGGCTACGTATAACGCTACCAAATAAGAAATATCCGATGGTGTTATATCAAAAACAGTACTCATCCAGATAAGACCGGCCACAGCAGCTGCCGCCGCGGGGCTTGGCAAGCCAACAAAGTAACGCTTATCAACCGAGCCTATCTGTGTATTAAATCGAGCCAATCTTAAGGCTGTACCTGCTACATACAAAAATGCCGCGAACCAACCCAATTTTCCCAAATCATCTAAGACCCAGGTAAAAGCAACAATCGCTGGTGCAACACCAAAAGATACCATGTCTGCTAAGGAGTCATACTCTGCTCCAAAAGGACTTTGTGTATTGGTCATACGTGCTACGCGCCCATCCAGACCATCGAATAGCATAGCCACAAAAATTGCGATGGCTGCAGCCTCGAACTGACCATTCATCGACGCTATAACCGCATAAAACCCCGAGAAAAGTGCGCCTGTAGTAAATAAATTAGGAAGCAAATAAACCCCCTTATGAGGCTTTTGCTTGTCTTGATGAGAAGCTTCGCAACCTTCTATTTCTGATGTATTTTGTTGCGGATCTTGTTCAGTCATAAAATTCCTATGCACTTTTAAATATATTTACCCATTCTACTTGAGAAACTCATGCGCCCCAAATCATGACGAAAACAATGCTTCATAATCCCAAGTTGCATAACGCCCGACACCTTTAGATGAGTGGTTTAACCAGCGTTCTGCTTGCTCACTCCCTTGAATAAACAAGGAGTCCAGAAAGCCTTTTCGCGTATCAAAACGACTGGCACCTGCCAAAGAGGCCAAGTGCTCTGTGGGCTCAATTAAATGCATACGAAGGCGCCTCCACTTAGACTCTTGACGGCCAATGAGCCATGGAGAACTCTTTAAATGCGATCGATATTCTCTCATCATATCAAGTTCACGCAAAAATGCTGACTGGAACATTAATTCATTCATACGCTCCGAAATGGCATTTGCTTGAGTCGGCAGGTTTGGTCTTATCAGTGGTTGCAATAAAATACACAACAGGTCTGAACATTGAGTCTGTGTAATTAATGGTCTCAACACAGGGTTACCAGAAAAACCGCCATCCCAATAGTGCTTCCCCTCGATGGATACAGCTTTATGAATAGTCGGTAGACAAGCACTCGCCAGTAAATGTTCAACTGTTAATTGCTGTTGCGTAAACAGGGTTAAGCTTCCTGTTTCCACTTGAGTCGCCGCTATATATAAACGAACTTGAGACCCCGTTCTTAATCCGTCAAAGTCGATCAGCTTTTCAAGCTGTTGTTTAAGAGGGTTGTAGTCAAAAGGATTTATATCATAAGGAGAGAGGTGCTTGGATAAGCGCCGCCACCATTCAGATGAAGACTGACCCGCCAGCGTATCAGGTAGCGCCAACCCCTGCCAAAAGTTTTGTAAGAGCTCTCTTGCGCCATCAGCACCACCTTTCCGCCAGCCTTCCGCTAATACAACCGCATTCATTGTACCTGCGCTGGTTCCGCTAATCGCTTTTGGCTGAATACCCGCTTCAAGTAACTTATCGAGAACACCCCAGGTAAAAGCTCCGTGGGCACCTCCTCCTTGCAAAGCTAATGTCAGCTTCATGCATTATTCTCCTTTATGAAAGGAACACTCATCATACTTTAAATCTTAAAGAAGCCTAGCCACTAATGCACACACAACAAGCATGATGTTTGACATAAAAAAACCCAGAGAGCCGGAGCCATCTGGGTTTTTTATAGTCAGGTAGAATTAGTTTTTAGACTTATCTACTAATTGATTTGCTGTGATCCAAGGCATCATGCCACGCAACTTCTCACCTACTTGCTCAATCGGGTGAGCTGCATTGTTACGACGGTAAGCAGTCATTGATGGATAATTAGTTGCGCCTTCGCTGATGAACATCTTCGCATATTCGCCATTCTGGATACGCTTCAGTGCATTACGCATCGCTTCACGAGACTGCTCATTGATCACCTCTGGACCCGTTACGTACTCACCATACTCAGCGTTGTTAGAGATGGAGTAGTTCATGTTAGCAATACCACCCTCGTACATCAGGTCAACGATCAGCTTTAACTCATGCAAACATTCAAAGTAAGCCATTTCTGGCGCATAGCCAGCTTCAACGAGTGTTTCAAAGCCCATTTTGACCAACTCAACAGCACCACCACACAGTACAGCTTGTTCACCGAACAAATCAGTTTCTGTCTCATCTTTGAAAGTAGTTTCGATGATACCGGTACGACCGCCACCGACACCAGAAGCATAAGACAGCGCGACATTTTTAGCATCACCAGAGGCATCTTGGAAAATAGCGATAAGATCAGGAATGCCGCCGCCTTTGACGAATTCTGAACGAACAGTATGACCAGGCGCTTTAGGTGCAATCATAATCACGTCTAGATCTTTACGTGGTTCAATCTGGTTGTAGTGGATAGAGAAACCATGAGCAAAGGCTAAGGTTGCGCCCTGTTTGATGTTTGGCTCAATTTCAGTTTTGTATAACTGACCTTGGAACTCATCTGGTGTTAGGATCATCACTAAATCAGCAGATTTAACCGCATCAGCAACATCAGCCACTTTCAAACCAGCAGATTCAGCTTTAGCACGTGAAGAAGAACCGGCACGAAGACCCACAGTCACATCTACACCTGAATCTTTCAGGTTACATGCATGCGCATGACCTTGAGAGCCATAACCAATAATAGAAACTTTTTTACCGCGTATGATCGAAAGATCACAATCTTTATCATAATAAACTTGCATGCTGATACTCCAAAATTAGTAAAAAACGTTACAGCTTAAATCTAGTCAGCACACTCTAAACAAAAATCATCATTGCGTAAAATGATATATTTGCAATACTATATTTCAATATGCGAAACATAACAGCGAACTCTGAGTCATGGACTATAAAAGCCTGCAACACTTTCTTCAGCTAGCCGAATCACTGCACTTTAGTCGTGCCAGTGCCGCTTGTCATATCAGCCCATCAACACTGAGCCGAAGCATTAAGCAATTAGAGGATGAGGTTGGCGTACCTTTATTTATTCGTGATAATAGAAGCGTAATTTTGACTAACGAAGGACTGCGCTTTCAACAATTTGCTAAAGAAGTGCTCTCTCAATGGGACTCAATCAAAAGCAGCCTGCAAAGTGAGCATCAGTCCCTACAAGGAGAGCTGAGCATCTATTGCTCAGTGACAGCCAGTTACAGCTTCCTATACGACATACTCAGTCAGTTTAGACAAGACTATCCGCGAATCGAAATAAAGCTCCATACGGGTGACCCAGCTACTGCAATAGAGCATGTACAAGCAGGCACTGAGGATATAGCTATCGGCGCACGACCTGACTCACTGCCACAAGAGATTGCTTTTAACTCCATCACACTCTCACCCTTGGTTTTTATTGCACCCACAGCGCAACCTGATTGGATAAACGATTTAAATGGAATGGCATCGCCCTCGGCTTGGCGATCTACACCCATGATATTATCGGAGTCTGGATTAGCCAGAAAACGGTCAGATCGCTGGTTCAAACAGCTAGGTATCAAGCCTCTTATTTATGCCCAAGTAGCTGGAAATGAAGCTATTGTTAGCATGGTCAGTCTTGGCTTCGGTGTTGGAATAGTGCCTCAGATAGTATTAGATAATAGCCCTTTATCATCAGAGGTTATGGCGTTAAACGTTTCTCCAGCACTACCGGAATTTGAAGTCGGCATCTTTGCGCTAGAGAAAAAGTTACGCCACCCAGTCGTTCATGCATTCTGGTCACAACTCAACAAAAATTGAGTATTCTTGTAATAACAGCGATCATAATACACTCGTAACAACACCTTACCACCTGATTGAGCCACGCTAACTATGACATCTGAAATGCTTTTTGTGTTCGGCCTTCTTGCCGTCACCATTACACTCTTCATTACTGATAAAGTCCGAATGGACATTGTCGCACTACTGGTCGTAGTAGTGCTGGCAACCTCGGGTATTATCTCTCCAGCTGAAGCCATCTCAGGATTTGGCAATAGCGTTGTCATTATGATTGCGGGGCTGTTTGTTGTTGGCGAAGCTCTCTTTAGAACAGGTGTAGCAGCCGCAGCGGGTAACTGGCTTTTAAAAGTGGGAGGTGACAGCGAAACAAGACTACTACTATTTCTACTACCGGTTGTTGCCGTGCTTTCTGCGTTTATGAGCTCTACCGGTGCAGTTGCATTACTCATTCCTGTTGTACTTAGCATGGCTCGAAAATCCGGTATGCAACCCAGCCGCCTATTAATGCCATTAGCATTTGCGGCCCTTATGGGTGGAATGTTAACACTGATAGGTACCCCACCTAACATTATCGTGAGTGGACAAATGCGCGAAGCGGGTATTGAGCCCTTTTCTTTTTTTGCATTTACGCCGATAGGATTGAGTGTATTGGTCATCGGTAGCCTCTATCTTGTTTTCATAGGGCGTTTTTTACTCCCGACCACTGAACTTCGCGACCCTGAAGATAGCCACCCAACCTTAAGCGAATTTGCAGAGCGCTACGGCATCAGTGGCCAGCTCCACAAACTGGTTATTCAACCGGGAAGCCCTCTGACTAATCAGACACTTTCTGATATGGGGCTTAGATCAAATTATGAGATTACTGTTTTTGCGATACAGCGTAGCGGAACCTTTCTATCTACATTGATGCCGGTATTATCCAACACACGCATGCAAGCCTTGGACACATTAATTGTCTATGGAGCAGATCAACAGATTGAAGCCTTTAGCAAAGCGTGCATGGTTCGTCATCAAGGCTTTCCAGATAAAGAAATTAAAAAGGTAAGAGAGCAGTTTGGTGTTGCTGAGGTACTTATTCCACCTAACTCCACCTTAATCAACCGCACCCTAAAGGAAGGTCGTTTTAGGGAAAAGTTTAATCTTAGCGTTATTGGTGTAAAGCGACACAACGCTCCCCTCACTACTGAGTTTACGGTGACACAACTGGAGGCGGGTGATAGTTTATTACTGGCTGGCAGTTGGGAGCATATTCGTAAACTGCAGACACGCCGTGATCTTGTCGTCCTTGAAACACCTGCCGAAATGCAAGAAATTGCAAGCAATGCCAAAAAAGCTCCCATCGCTATAGGTATTATGCTGGCGATGCTGGTCGTCATGACGTTCAGTATTCTACCGAATTTGACTGCGGTATTAATTGCGGCTTTAGCCATGATTATGACTGGATGCGTCTCCATGAATGAAGCTTATCGCTCCCTCAATGCAACCAGCCTTGTCTTAATTGCAGGAATGCTTCCTTTAGCGATGGCAATGGAGTCCAGTGGTGCACTGAGCTATGTGGTCAACATATTGGTAGAAGAGTATGGCCATGCCAGCCCATTATGGCTGTGTGCGGGTCTATTTATACTGACATCTGTTCTCAGCCAGTTTATATCTAATACAGCAACAACTGTACTCATTGCCCCTGTTGCCATTAGCGTAGCGCAGCTACTGGGTCTGAACCCTGCACCCTTTATGATGGTTGTGGCAATTGCCGCATCAACAGCCTTTGCAACACCCATTGCCTCACCTGTTAACACCTTAGTGCTTGGCCCAGGTAACTACCGGTTTGCCGATTTTGCTAAGGTCGGCATACCGCTGCAACTGCTAGCATTACTGGTGACACTGACTCTAACGCCAATCATTTTCCCTTTTGACTAAAGAGAGAATCCAAATCCACACATAAAAAAACCGCTCAGTATAGCTGAGCGGTTTTTTTGTGGCATCAATTCGAATCAATCAAGCTCTGCTTGACTACGAATTGGATAATGTTCTGGCATCTCTAGACGCGCCACCCCACTATCAATCGCAGCTTGTGCAACTGCATAGGAGATGCGGCCTAGCAAGCGAGAGTCAGTCGCTTTAGGCAGAATATAGTCACGGCCAAATTCCAGAGACTGTAAACTATAGGCTGTCAGTACTTCTTCAGTGACAGGCTCACGCGCTAAACCAGCGAGGGCCTTAACCGCTGCAGCTTTCATCTCTTCATTGATGGCTGATGCACGAACATCTAACGCACCTCGGAAGATAAATGGAAAACCAAGTACATTGTTAACCTGATTAGGGAAGTCAGAACGACCTGTAGCCATGATCACATCTGGACGTGTTGCATTCGCAACTTCCGGACGAATTTCAGGATCAGGGTTAGCACAGGCGAAAACAACAGGGTTATCTGCCATTTTCTTTAGCTGTTCAGGTGACAGCAGGTCTGGACCAGACAGACCTAGGAACACGT
>SLCQ01000015.1 GCA_007125745.1 Nitrincola sp. | reverse complement strand
TTTTCTACACAGTTTCGGATAAATTGATCTACAATTGGATTTTACAGAAAAAACAGAAAAATGTTGGGTGGTGGTGATGAAACGTTTTACTTGGGTGATCTGCATGACACTGATATGGGTGGCTCAATCCTTCGCGGCAGATGCCCCTAAAGGACCTGCTGTCTTAACGCTGGTTGGAAATATCAAAAATACTAATCTAGATGATACTTGGGTATTTGATCGAGAAATGCTTGAATCCTTACCTCAGGCGAGCGTGATCACTAATACTCCTTGGTACGATGAGGTCGGTGAGTTTGAAGGGCCGTTGGCTTCAGCCATTCTTGAGGCCGCAGGTGTAGAGGCTAGTGCAAATCTTAGAGTCATTGCGCTAAACGATTACAGCGCAGTGGTGCCCGCATCTGATTTTGCAGAATTTAATGTGATTTTAGCCATGAAGCTCAATGGTGTAACTCTTCGAGTCCGAGATAAAGGTCCCTTGTTTATAATTTATCCTTTTGATTCTAATCCGGACTTAAATAGTGAAGTCTACTACAATCGTTCTGTATGGCAGATAAAATCGATTGAAGTAAATTAAAACAATAAGGCCAGAGGTACGAAGGTGTTCTCACGTATCTATTTTCGAAGTACCTTTTGGATTCTCTTGGCCATTATTCTTGTTTTGGTTTCAGCTGCTTTCTTTATCCTCTACACCATGCAGGATAGACAACAGCAGCTCACAGAGGCGGCTCGTGAAGATGCTTTGTGGGCGAGCTATCAGCTCGATAGAGAGAATCTCAAGCTGATCAGTTTGTTAACTCTCTATAGTCAAGATCCATCGGATCAAAATTGGCAAAATTTAGAACTGCGTTTTGAGATTCTCTACAGCCGGATGGGAATACTTAACCGTGGTGAAATTGGGGAACTGTTTGGTTCAGAGATTTCGCGTTTAACGCCCTTTTATCGTGAAGCCGCTGATGTGATCCTAAGGATGGATAGCCATTTTGAGTTGGGTGAGCAGCACGTTCTTGAACAGACCAGTGAATTACGCGCTTTATCGCAACGTTTAGTCGAGCTGACGGAACGACTTGTGGTGGATATGAAAGGACTGAGTTCGCTGAGAATTTCGGAAGAGCGATCTCAGCAGAGACAAAATTACACCCTGGTGACGTGGCTGCTACTGCTTATTATGTTAATGACGGCGGCACTGATTGGACTCATTATTCAGCAGATGCAGTTAGCTGCCAAGGCGAGAGTTAAAGCTGAATCCATGACCCTAGCCTTGCAACAGGCTGTACGAAAAGCTGAAGCCGCTAACGAAGCCAAGTCTGAATTTTTAGCCATGATGAGTCACGAAATCAGAACACCGATGAATGGTATTCTGGGTATGGCCACTTTGTTAAAAGAGAGCCCACTGAATTCTGAACAAGAAACCCACATCAAAACCCTTCACAACAGCGCTAATGCTTTGTTAACTATCCTCAATGACATTCTTGATTTTTCAAAAATTGAGGCAGGAAAAATGAGTCTGGAGAGTGTTCCAGTCTCTATACGTGATTTAGCTGGTGAGGTGGTTGAATTCTTTACTATTTCAGCCAAACAAAAACAGGTCACCTTAGCGCTCCAGTTAGATGAGGGTTTAGGTGACTACTATATGACTGATCCAAGTCGTCTCAGGCAAATTCTGACCAATTTAATGGGGAATGCGGTTAAGTTTACCCCTCATGGTGAAGTAACACTCTCTGTAAAAAAAGCAACTCCTGCTGGTGTTACTTTCGAAGTACAAGACACCGGCATAGGCATGAGTAAAGAAGCCTTGCAGAAGCTTTTTACTCCTTTTACCCAAGCGGATCTAACCACAACTCGTCAATATGGTGGGACAGGGCTGGGTCTAGCGATCTGTCATCGTTTAATTCATCAAATGGGGGGGAGGATTCGAGCCGAAAGTACAGTGGGTCAAGGAAGTCGCTTTGTATTTTATTTACCTATTAAGCTAGCTAAGGCTTCAGCCGTCATTACACAATCACCGGTAGTTGAACCTATACCCACAGAGCCGGTTAAAGCGAAAATTTTAGAATCTACTCGAAAAGTAAACATCTTGTTAGTGGAAGATAATAAGGTCAATCAAATGGTCGCCCTAGGTCTACTGAAAAAGTTAGGCTACGAATGCGAAGTCGCAATAAACGGTCTTGACGCCTTAGAGAAGGTACAGCAACAGCAATTTGATCTCATCCTTATGGATATGCAAATGCCCGTGATGGACGGTTTAACTGCCACCAAAAAAATCCGTGAGCTAGACCATCCTTCTTCGAATACCCCAATTATTGCGGTAACCGCCAATGCTATGGCGGAAGACTTAAAGAGTTGCTTTGAAGCGGGAATGAATGATCATCTTGGTAAGCCATTCAACAAGCAGGATTTGCAAGACTATATTGAACGACATATCGCCCAACATCAGTCAAAAATAGCTATCTAACCAATAAGTTAATTATAGCATTTCCTTAAAAAGCATCAGTTTTTAGTTGAATTCAGGAAAAAAATTTTTAAAAAAAGTGTAAGGAAAAGGAGTTTCGTGCAACTCATCTATGAGCGCTAAATGCTCTAATCAATAAACATATCGAGGTGACATATAGCTCATGGCTCAAATGAAGCTTGATGTGGGACAGCGTGTGGCTTATATGGTCACTACAAAGCGTAACTTCAGTGATTCGGTTGCAGACAACCAGCTGAATCAAAACTTTAATCCTACGGACCCAAATCAAGTATGGGCAGGAGCTACCAGATGCGAGCCAGTATGGGAGACGTCGGTGCCTGTTGAGATTATGAAAATGAACTAAAAAAGTATCCGGTTATAGTTGACCAGAACAGTATCAGAAATGGTGCCCCGAACCGGACTCGAACCGGTACAGCCTTTCAGCCGAGGGATTTTAAGTCCCTTGTGTCTACCAATTTCACCATCGGGGCGGTGAGGTCTTGCAATGTTAGAGATGTGGAGGCTGGAGTCGGAATCGAACCGGCGTACACGGAGTTGCAGTCCGCTGCATGACCACTCTGCCATCCAGCCAAAATCTCTGTTTAAGATTAAATGGTAAGTTTAATCTTGGAGCGGGAAACGAGACTCGAACTCGCGACCCCAACCTTGGCAAGGTTGTGCTCTACCAACTGAGCTATTCCCGCAATTCACTGGATAGACAATGTCTGTCAGTGGGTGCGTATTTTACGCATATTGTTTTTTACGTCAATAGTTATTTATCAAGTTTCTGTTTTTTCAACAGTTATGGTTAATATTTAACCAATGTAAACAATTAAATATCATCAATTAAGAGTGGCCAAGCGGCATGCAAATACAAATACATTGACCAAAGTGTCAGTAAGGCTGCACCGTAAAGTGTTAAAATGCCCACCCACGACATTACAGAAAACGGCACCACAGCAATCATTACAAGTATTGATACCATTTGAAGGGTTGTTTTCACTTTGCCTATTGTGGAGACGGATACACGTGTCCTTTCGCCTATTTCAGCCATCCACTCACGTAACGCAGAGATGACAATTTCCCTGCCAATAATAATCACAGCTGGGATGGTAATCATAGGCGTTGAATAGGTTTCCACTAATACAACTAACGCCACGGCGACCATTAATTTATCTGCAACGGGGTCAAGAAAAGCGCCAAACGGAGATTGTTGATTTAAACGCCTAGCCAAATATCCATCAAGCCAGTCAGTAATAGCGGCCAGGGCAAAAATACTAGCCGCAAGCCATGGAGACCAATCTCCTGGTAAATAGTACACCACAACAAACACAGGAATAAGGAGTATCCTGAGCAGTGTAAGTAAATTAGGTATTTTCATTGAAAACAGCATTTCGCAGTCCTGTTTAGCTGTCGGGATGCAAGCACGACCATATCTCAAGTGCCAACTTAGCACTTATGTTAGAGACTTTTGCAATTTCTTCAACACTTGCATTCTCTATCTCTTTGATACTGCCGAAATATTTTAACAATTCACGGCGGCGTGTAGGCCCTATTCCGGGTATATTTTCAAGTGAGGAGCGTTTCCTAGCTTTTCCGCGAGCGGCACGATGTCCTGCAATGGCAAAACGATGCGCTTCATCTCGAAGGTGTTGTAATAAGTGAAGCGCACCTGAATCAGCAGGCATTACACTTTCATCGCCCGTATTACCATTAACCAGGTATTCGAAGCCGGCTTTTCGAGTCGTTCCTTTCGCGATGCCAATGACCTGAACCTCTGTAATTTGAAGTGACTCCAACACATTCATGGCTTGAGACACTTGCCCTTTACCACCGTCAATAACCAGCAAGTCAGGTAGTTTACCCTCTCCTTTTTTAATTTTGGTATAGCGCCTTTCAAGAGCTTGTTGCATAGCGGCATAGTCATCACCTGCCGTGACTCCTTCAACATTAAAGCGTCTGTAATCGCTTTTCAGAGGGCCATTGGTATCGAATACAACACATGAAGCAACAGTAGCTTCTCCTGAGCTATGGCTAATATCAAAACACTCCATCCTTTCAATAGCACTGTCCATATCAAGCACCTCCTGCAATGAAAGAAAGCGCTGTGCCATATTTTGTTTGCTGGCAATCTGACTTTGTAGTTGATTAACAGCATTTGTTTGCGCTAATCGCTTCCAGCCAGCTCTATCACCACGCACGCTATGCAATAACTGAATTTTGCGCTGTGTTTTACTAGAAAGTGCATGCTCAATAATGGCCTGATCTTCAAGGGCTTCAGGAATAATAATTATGTTGGGGACTTCTCTAACACTGCTCAAATAAAACTGCGCAACAAATGCACTGAGCACATCAACATCAGAACTCTCCAAGGATAGCTTAGGAAAATAAACACGACTTCCTATAACACGACCACCTCTGACAAATAAGGCATGTATAGACACAACCCCCTTACCCATAGCACAGCCAAACACATCAGCATCTCCACCTGAGCCTGAAACATATTGCTGCTCTTGGACTTGCCTTAGCGCTGAGATCTGATCTCTAAGTTGCGCGGCTCTTTCAAAATCTAATGATTGAGCCGCAACATCCATACGATCAGATATTTCTGTTATAACCGCTTTATTTTTGCCTTCCAGAAACATACTGGCGTGACGCAAGTCATTGGCGTACTCTTCTTCAGTAATATACCCCACACAGGGTGCTGTACAACGCTTGATTTGATATTGCAGGCAGGGACGAGAACGATTACGAAAAAAACTGTCTTCACATTGCCGGATTCTAAATAACTTTTGTAGAAGATTTAAGCTTTCTTTAACCGCACCACCACTAGGAAAAGGGCCAAAGTATTGACCCTTGGCACGTTTGGCGCCGCGATGAAAACGTACCGCAGGATACTGTTCTTTAGATGAAATAAATATGTAGGGATAAGACTTATCGTCTCGTAATAAAATATTGTAGGGTGGGCGCTGGGCTTTGATTAAATTTTGTTCTAACAGTAAGGCTTCTGTCTCACTGTTTGTTATCGTTACTTCGATACGCTGAATATGAGAAACCAGCGCCCGGGTTTTAGCCCCTAGCCCAGTGGTTCGAAAATAGCTGGTGATTCGATTCTTGAGGTTTCTAGCCTTTCCTACGTAGAGTATTTTGCCATGCGCATCATACATTTGATACACACCGGGGCGTGTACTTAAAGTTGCTAAAAAGGCTTTAGCATCAAACTCTGCCATGCAGTTAAGATTTGAGCGCTAGCTGCTTATTAGCATTCATGTGCAAATGCGTAGCGACCTTATGGATCTCCTCAAGCTGTTCACGAGTCGCGTCAGTGATGCCCGCTCCTCGTGACAGCGATACTTCAAGATAAACCCCTATTTCAGCATAATAGTAAATACGGGCGTTAAAAGAACGAGCACGCTTGAGTTTACTTAACGACATTTGCGCACCATTAACCAAAATGGTGTTAATGTCATTATCAGAAAGAAGTGGATGACGCTGGCTTTCACGTGGCGAGTTTTCTGACTGAATCAGTTGCTCAGAGCGATGCATATCCTTACCTTTTTTATGAAGTTATGTTAGGCACTTAAATAATAGTTTTAAGTTTATTTACCTGACTTAGATGCGTCCTTATCGATCTGTTTTTTAAAAAAAATGATGCCATAGACTGTGATTGCGACTATGCCAGCAATCACCGCTAGACTTGGTGCTAGTGAGATCATACTGTATTTATCAATAGACATAGAACTTACCTTTTTAGTAGATTAGAATTTTTTACAGAGTCTTAACGCCCTGTTAATGGCCTATTATAAGTCAATCGTTAATGGGCCACATCTTTTTCAACAAGAATTATTTAAGCCGCTTAACCAGGCTTGAGGTGTCCCAACGCCCACCTCCTTGTTGCTGTATTTCTCCATAAAACTGATCAACCAATGCTGTGACAGGGAGTTGAGCGCCGTTTCGTCTAGCTTCATTGAGCGCTATATTAAGATCCTTGCGCATCCAGTCAACAGCAAACCCAAAATCAAACTCATCATTAAGCATGGTTTTGTGGCGATTAACCATTTGCCAAGATCCGGCGGCCCCATGCTGAATGACATCAAAGACCTTTTCGCCATCTAAGCCTGATTTTTCGATAAAGTTTACCGCCTCTGCTAGCCCTTGAACTAATCCTGCTATACAGATTTGATTGACCATTTTGGCCAGTTGACCGGTACCTGAATCACCCATTAGCTGTTGTGATCTCGCATAACTGGCAATGATGGGCTCAGCTTGTTTATATACAGCTTCGTCCCCACCGACCATAACACTTAACACGCCTTGCTCAGCACCAGCCTGACCACCGGATACCGGTGCATCTAAAAATCCAATATTTTTACGTTTGGCTTCAAGGTACAGCTCTTTAGCTACCTCTGCTGACGCAGTTGTGTGATCGACCAAGATACTTCCGGGATGCATCGTATTGAGTACACCTTGCTCTCCAAGTGTCACTGAGCGCAGATCTTCGTCATTGCCAACACAAAGAAAAACAAAATCTGCACTTTTAGCGGCTTCAGCGGGCGTTTTTGCAGATTGGCCACCATATTGCTCTACCCAGAGGTCGGCTTTCGTGGATGTTCGATTATAAACGCAAACGTCATAACCTTTGGAGATTAGATGCCCTGCCATCGGAAAACCCATGGTTCCCAATCCAATAAAAGCCGTTTTCACCATTATTTTGCTCCTTGTTGGAGTGCACTGTGTTTTGCGACAACTTCACGAACAATGGCACATACCATATTTGCTGAATTGGTTGCGGCGGTTTCAAGAAACTCTTTGAATGAAATATTAGACTCTTTACCAGCGATATCAGATAAAGCACGTATCACTATAAAAGGAATATCGAAACGATGGCAGACTTGAGCTATCGCGGCAGCTTCCATCTCTACAGCCTTGATATCAGGAAAGGTTTCTCTTGTTTGAGATACGCGCTCCGGAGAGTTCATAAAACTATCGCCGGTCGCTATTAATCCATGAACCGTCTGGAGTCCCGTAAATTCACTGATACACTTTTCAGCTATAGCAGATAATGCTTCGTCGGGTATAAAGGCTGGTGGCATACCAGGAAGTTGCCCAGGTTGGTATCCAAAAATAGTTAAGTCCGCGTCATGATGAAGAACTCGATCAGAGATAACTACATCACCCACTGATAAGGATGGGTCAAAACCGCCTGCAGAGCCTGTGTTAATTACGCAGTCAGGCGTGTACTCATGAAGTAATATCGTGGTACCAATTGCAGCGTTGACCTTTCCTATTCCTGATTTTAGCAATACCACATCAGCCCCTTGTATCTGGCCATGATAAAACTCATATCCGGCTTGTTGAAAAAGTTCAACATTCGCCATTGCACTTTTAATCAGCTCAATTTCTTGATCCATCGCACCGATAACAGCTATACGTATTGGCTTGTCAGCGTTCAAACGATTACTGAGCGTTTTGTCTTTATTTGTTTGATCATTCATGTTGTATGCATTTGTGTTAATTTAATAATTGTAACTTCATGCTACCACGCGCACTAGATTTCGCAATCTATTCAAGTGCGCAAATCTGGGTCTTGGCGTAACTTTTTTAGATTATGCCAGCCTAGCGCCTCAAATAAGCACTTAACAACATCATCTGGTTCTGCGTGAACATGCACCTGTTTTAATTCAACCGGATGGTCGAATCGTAATTCGGTTGCCATCAATAATAGTCGCCGCAAGTTGAAGTGTTCTCTAAAGAGTCTATTATGCCGCCCTTCTCCGTGTTTAGTGTCTCCAACCAACGGGTGAAGAATATGCTTCATATGTCGTCTAATTTGATGCTTACGTCCCGTTTC
>SLCQ01000002.1 GCA_007125745.1 Nitrincola sp. | reverse complement strand
GATGATTAGTTGATCTAAATCAAATAGACATGGTTGATATCTGATGATAAGAGTGATAGATTGAAAATGTAAATCATTATCATTAATATTAAGGATTGTGTATGAAGCGGTTAATTTTAGCATTCGCGCTGAGCGGATTTTTCGCAACACCTGCAATGGCAAATGGTGTAGATCATTTCAAAGGACTACCCGCTGAAACGCTTGAACAGGCTGTCGCTAACTTCTCGGAATATAATCAAAGATTGTCTGTTGTGCTTGCAGGTGAAATTGATAACCAAGCGATGACTGAGGTACATGAGCTGACCTACACTCTGGAAAATGCTTTGGAAAAAATTCATCTGGAAGTGGCGGAACTGGTAGATACATTAGAGGATCTTCATGTTGCCTCAGAAACCTATGATGCTGACAAAGTAAAAGCGAAGGGAGATGCCTATTTGTCTGTGGCAACCACTGTCGTTAAATAAAAGAAGGGTGTTTGGCAATGGCTTGCTGAATAGAGAATAGCCCTCTCTCTTTTCAGCAAGTTGAGCTACTCAATTTGCTGGGTCTATTTGAGCATTTAGCGAGTTATTTACTCGATACCAGCCAGCGATACTGTATCTATCCCGCTTCGTCGGTAACACTTCATGAGGAAAGCGATCACTTAAAAAGATCAAAAGCGTTCCAGTTTCAGGTAGCACTGTTTCTAATATTGTTTGACCATTTTCCGCATACAGAATTAACTCCCCACCCTGATCCGGTATCCAAGTGTCGTTTAGGTAGTAGACTGTTGTTAATACGCGGTTTGTTCTCCCTTGAAAGGCATCTAAATGTTGTTTGTAAAATGCACCTTCTGGGTAATGTGCGAAATGACATTCGTAATCAAACAACCCCATGAAAAGGCGTTGATTGATGCCGACCCGAAGATTCTCCATCCACAGCAAATACTCCGCTTCTGCCTGCTGTTTAGACTGTAGCCAACGGATATTATCCTGCCTAACATTTTGATTTATATGGTGATCATTGTCTCTTCCTATGCCTGCTCGTTTCAATGCATCCTCTGCATCCAGTTGCACAATTCTTTCTTGAAGAGAAAAGGTTGGCAATCCTTGTAAGCAGGTTTGAGTATAAAAATACCCTTTTTCGACCAGTGCGTCAGCAATCGAGTCATAGAGTGAGTCGATAGTATTTGTCATAGGGATATCAATCTTTAATGATCTTTTCAGGTTATTTTAATCAAATGGAGAGTCTTGATTTGATGCTTCTATATTACTCTGAAAATGTAAATCAACACATCAAGAATTTTCCAAAAAAGGAGCAATATCATGAATAAGAAAAGCCTTTATGTTCTCGGATTTGCAGCACTGTTTTCATCAAGTGCCGCACTGGCGTATTCAGATCAAAACAACGGGTTAACAGAGGAAAAAGTTCTTGCTGCTCAAGAAGCTTGGGGGGCGGCGTTGATTCAGATTAGCCAGGATTATGCTGAAGGTGGATTGGAAAAAGCTACCGCGACTGCCTCTGCTGTGTTAGATCAGGCTTATGGATATGCTTTGGGACCAGTACTTTTTAAACCTACTTTAGCATCTGGAGATACGACCTTTAGAACCACTCAGGAAGGTGCGTTAGCCTACTTTGTAGGTGGTAATTCTGATTTTCCAGACAGTGGTTTTGCGTTGAAAGGTTGGCAGGAGTTTACATTTGAAAATGCAGCCGTGTTTATCAACGACAACGTGGCCATGACAATGGGTCATGTTATGTTAACTAATGCCGATGGCGAGATTACCACTGTGGATAAGACTTGGGGTTTCTTTAAAGATGATGAAGGTGATTTGCGTATTGTACTTCATCACTCATCTTTACCCTTTAGCGCGGAATAATCAGTCAAGGAGTGGCGATCCTAGTGTCGCCACTTTAATGCTGTTTTGCGTCGAGAAAATACCCGAGTCCTCGTCTGGTTTTAATTAACTTTTGTTCAAATTCATCATCAATTTTACGCCTTAATCTTGCCATGTAGACATCAACAATATTTGTTGAAGGATCTTCTAGTATTCCCCAAACATGATTAAGAATTCGTTCTCGACTCATCACCCTACCAGGGTTTCGCAGTAACATTTCAATTATTTTTAGCTCTTTAGCAGTTAACTCTATCTGTTTAGTACCTCTGCTTAATTCAAGAAGATCTAAATCTAAGCACAAGTCGGCTACGCAAAGTTGGTTTCTGGATTGTTGAAAATGATTTCTAAGGGTGAGGCTTTCAATACGCGCTAACAACTCTTCAAAGTGAAAAGGTTTAGCTAAATAGTCATCTGCACCTGTTCTGAGCCCTAACACACGATCATCCACTTCTGATAAGGCAGACAGCATTAAAATTTTGCACGGGAGTTGTAAATGCCTGACATCACGGCAGACTTGCAACCCATCACCGTCATTTAATAGGCGATCTAAAATGATTAGGCTGGGCTGGTGTTGACGGATATAGTGTAAGGCTTCACTAATGTGGCTGACAGTATCAGTGGTATAACCTTCAGAAGCTAAGCCTCGACTGAGAAAGTCAGATAGTTTTTGGTCATCTTCCACGATTAAGATCTTCATGACTTGTCCTTTTCGAGATCAAAAAGAGGGAGAGAAATATGCACTGTCACGCCTGCATCATTGTTAGAAGTTAGTTCAAGCTTTCCATCATGGGCATCGATAATATTTTTGGCAATGCACAACCCGATGCCTAAACCTTCAGGGCGTAAGTTTTTTGCGCGATCTCCCCTTGCATGGCGTGTAAACAGTTGGGTGTGTTCATGTGAGGTGATACCGATCCCCTTATCGATAATATAGAGGTGAAATTGATGGGCATCGATATTGATATTAATACTGATATAGGGGTTCTTCTCTTGATATTGAAATGCATTTTCCAAAATAATGCGTAAAACTAAGTCCATTTTTTCAGTGTCAATCAACAGTTGTTCCGATGTTGCTTCTAAGATCTGTTGTGCGGCATCAGGGTAGCTAACGTCAACCGGATAATGAGTGCTTTGAAGCGCTACTTGATTGATGAGTTGTTGATAAAGCTGTGTTGTTGATATGGATTGCAACTTCACCGAAACCAGCGAATGCTGTCCTTTACTGAGTAAAATTAAGTCGTCAATTCGGGATCGAAGTGTATGGCAACACTCCAATATTCGTTCAAAGCTGTCAGGGCTGATCTGTCCCTGTTTACGGTTTGTACGTAAGGCCAGTTCCGCTTCTCCCATAATGATGGTGGTTGGCGTACGTAACTCATGCGAGACTTCGGCAATAAACCCTTTCTGACGTTTTTCGGCATCGTGAAGCTGATTGACGACGTGTTGCAGTTGCGCGGTGCGCTCCAGAACCTTGTCCTCTGTGGCATTTTGCAAACGTTCTTGTTCTTCTATTGAGCGTTTAAGACTTGCAGACATTTGATTGAAAGCTTTTGCCAATTCAACAAATTCTAATGAGCCGGTTTCAGGAATCATTTTTGAGAAGTCTTTCGCTTTGATTCTTTCGGCGCCTAAGGTGAGTTGTGATAAGGATTGATTAAGCAAACGGGTTAAATAAACACTCAAGGCAACAAATAACAGAAGACTGATCACCGAGACAAGAATTAGTGAGGTAAATAAGAACCGGGACATGCTGGCCGCATCCTGTTCTGCTTGAATACTTTTTTCCGTATGCAGTGTAATCAAGTTATAGACAATGCTGGAGATATCAGAGCCTTCAAATTTATCTACCAGCGTTACCAGTGTTTGCCATCGTTCTGCGTCGGAATGAAGTTGATTCATCTGCCGGGTTTGTAGAGCCTGCTTCAAGGCAGTGACGTTTTCGCTTAAAAAACGTGACTTTTGACTTACTCTAGATGAGAAACTGGGGTCAGAGTAAAATTGCGAGGATGAAAAGACCTGTGCATTGAGTGTATCAATCTGCTCTAAATGCATTGCCATACGTTGAAAAAGTTCATCCCGGAGTAATGTATCGCGTTTTTCCGCAATGATGAAATCACCTAACCAGACCTGAAGCCGTTTAGCATCTGCTCTGAAATGCACGATGTTAGTGAGCATCTGCTGTGCTGCTCGACTGCGTTCATTGTGGACTTTGAGAGTTTCAAAGGCCCAAAAAGTCGCGACCGCCTGAATAGCAATTAATGATAAAAAAATACTCAATGCAATGATCAGTTTGCGTTGGTACATACGAAATCCTCGGTATGACACGGTTCCTTTTGTATGACCGTCTACCAACCCATTGGTCACTCGCTATTTTGGATCACGAATGACAGATAAAGGGTAAAGTTTACCTTGAAGGTCATCTTCTATTAACTGCAACACCAGATCACTGCGTAAACGTTGTTGACGATTGAGTTGCTGAATCTCTGCTAACGTTAGCCAATGGTAGGCGATGATGTCGGCATCCAGCTTGTTGGTGATCTGCTCTATCGCTTCAGCTTTGTATCCAAAACGATAATATGTTTTACGCTTTTCCGGTAAATCCAAGATATAGACGCCAATCAGTTGCTTAGGTTCAGCGTGCCAACCTGTTTCTTCCAGTACCTCACGTACACATGCATCGAAAGGTGTTTCACCTTCTTCAACATGCCCAGCTGGCTGGTTATATACGGATGCACTAGGGTTTCCTTCTTCAACCATTAAATAGCGATCATCACGTTTGATTAGAGCCGCTACAGTAACATGGGGTGAAAATTCCATAGTAAAAGCCTCAAAAAGAAAGCCCGCTAAAAAGCGGGCTTTAATAATGTAACTGTATCTAGATGCTTAATTGATTAAGCGCCAAATTTAGCCTTAGCTTCGATACGTCGACGGTGCAGTACCGGTTCAGTATAGCCGCTTGGTTGCTGACGACCTTCAAAGACCAGCTCGCATGCTGCCTGGAAAGCCACGCTACCTTCAAAATCTGCTGCCATTGGGCGATACAGTGCATCATCCGCATTTTGCTTGTCTACGACTGCCGCCATGCGCTTCAAGGTTTCCATCACTTGCTCTTCTGAACAGATGCCGTGATGTAACCAGTTAGCGAGGTGTTGGCTAGAAATACGTAAGGTTGCGCGGTCTTCCATTAAACCGACATTGTTGATGTCAGGCACTTTGGAGCATCCCACACCTTGATCAACCCAACGAACCATATAACCCAAAATGCCTTGAGCGTTGTTATCCAACTCTTGCTGAATTTCTTCAGCACTCCAGTTTGGATTGGTTGCTACTGGAATGGTCAGAATGTCATCTAGGTTCGCACGAGGGCGTGATTTGATTTCATTCTGGCGCGCAAAGACATCGACCTTGTGGTAGTGCAGTGCGTGAAGCGTTGCCGCCGTAGGTGAAGGAACCCATGCAGTATTGGCTCCGGACATAGGGTGTGCAATCTTTTGCTCAAGCATTCCTGCCATCAGTTCAGGCATAGCCCACATCCCTTTACCGATCTGTGCTTTGCCTTGTAGACCACACATTAGACCGGTATCAACGTTCCAATCTTCATAGGCTTTGATCCAAGGAGTGGCTTTCATGTCACCTTTGCGCAACATGGGGCCCGCTTCCATAGACGTGTGCATCTCATCACCGGTACGGTCTAGGAAGCCGGTATTGATGAATACAACGCGCTCTTTCGCGGCACGGATACACTCTTTCAAGTTGACCGTCGTGCGTCGCTCTTCATCCATGATGCCCATTTTCAGGGTGTAACGCTCAAGACCTAATGCATCTTCAATACGTGCAAACAGCTCATTCGCAAACGCGACTTCTTCCGGCCCATGCATTTTCGGTTTAACGATATACATCGAGCCAGTGACACTGTTACGGAATTCACTGTTACCTTTCAGATCATGAATAGAGATCAAAGAGGTCACTAGACCATCCATGATGCCTTCTGGGATTTCATTGCCATCTTTGTCCAGAATAGCGTTGATCGTCATCAGATGACCTACGTTACGGACAAACATCAGGCTTCGGCCCTTTAGCGTCACTGTAGAGCCGTCAACCGCTGTGTACTGACGATCCGCATTCATTTTACGTGTGAATGAGCGGCCGCCTTTGCTGATCTCTTCAGTCAGCGTGCCTTTCATCAGACCTAGCCAGTTGCGATAAACAACTACTTTGTCGTCTGCATCAACAGCGGCAATGGAGTCTTCACAGTCCATGATGGTAGACAGAGCCGCTTCCATTAACACATCTTTGATGCCAGCAGCATCGGTTTTGCCGATGACGCTTTCGCGGTCAAACTGAATTTCGAAATGCAAACCGTTTTGCTTCAAGCAAACCGCACTGGGTTCTTCTGCATTGCCGACGTAGCCAACCAGTTGAGTGGCATCAGCAAGTCCCGTCTGGTCACCGTTTTCAAGTGTTACTTGAAGTGCGCCATCAACGATACGGTAAGCCGTGGCTTCTTTGTGAGAGCCGCTGGCCAGTGGTGCTGTGTCGTCTAGGAAGTTGCGAGCAAATTCGATCACTTTCGCACCGCGAACCGGGTTGTAGCTGTTGCCAGCTTCGGCGCCACCTTCATCGGAGATGGCATCGGTGCCGTAGAGCGCATCATAAAGACTGCCCCAGCGAGCGTTTGCTGCGTTCAGGGCATAGCGTGCGTTCATGACAGGAACGACCAGCTGTGGACCGGCTAAGCTAGCCATTTCAGGGTCGACATTGGTTGTTGTTGCGCTGAAATCTTCACCTTCAGGTAGGAGGTATCCTATTTCTTGCAAAAACGCTTTGTAAGCGTTCATGTCCAGTGGCTGACCTTTGTGTTCTAGGTGCCACGCATCGATCTGAGCTTGAATCTGCTCACGCTTTTCCAGCAGTGCACGGTTACGTGGTGCAAGATCGTGGACGATAGCGTCAAAATGTTGCCAAAATTGCTTCTGATCGACACCGGTGCCGGGCAGAGCTTCTTGATTGATAAAGTTATAAAGGTTTTCTGCGACCTGCAGGCCGCCAATTTGAACCCTCTGGCTCATGGTTATGCCTCAAGATTTTTATTGTCCCGGGCTGACACAAGGCAGCTCCCTCGGGTAATGGTTGATTTAAAAAGCCCACGTACCATACCTCAAAATCATGCTATTGTCCCTAGCCTAAGGGTATAAGATGCTTTTTCCTCAAATCGTCATATGTCTATGCAAAGCTATTCGTGACAATCTAACCAAGCTGGATGCACAATATGATGGGTATAGTGATTAAAAGAATGGATATGCAAGAACAAGTCGAACAGTCTTCAGAATTAGCTTGGATAGATGAATTGAGACACGAGTTACCAGTCTTCGATCCGAGTCGTGCTACGTTATGCGATCAGCATTTACAACGTTATTATCGTCTATACCGATTTGATCAATTGCCGGGTGATATTCGTTATTCTGCAGGAACGCATTGGTTCAAAGATACTCCATTATTTCTGCAATATTTCAGTTGTCAATCTGCGAAAGGGACCATCGTATTAGTTCATGGCTATACGGATCACTCTGGCCTCTACCGTCATGCCATAGAGCAGATGTTGGCGCAACAATGGAATGTTTTTACTTATGACCTGCAAGGACATGGTGTGTCATCCGGTAATCCCCTTAGTATCGAAAGTTTTGATCAGTATGTGGTACAACTACAGCACTTGCTAAATGACTACCACCCCTGTTTTACAGGCCCTGTAGTGATGATGGGCCAGAGTATGGGAGGGTCAATTGTTCTCTCATTCTTACAGGATTCAACACAGCGACAAAAGCAGTTATGGTCTGTTCGGGGTGGAGTACTGTTGGCTCCTATGATTCGCCCAGCGGATTATGATTGGATGAAGCGCCTTTACCCCTTTTTCTTCTGGTGGCTTGGCAGGTTAAAGCGCCGCTTTGCTGAGTCTTCACATGACCAAAACTTTCTTGATTTTCGACGCATGCAGGATCCGTTGCAGTATCGGTATATTCCGTTAAAGTGGATTGGTGCTATGCTCGCTTGGGTGAAAAAGGTGGAAAAAGGGCCGACCTGCGATGATCCACTATTGATCATTCAAGGCACTGGCGATCAAACGGTGAACTGGCAACATAATGTCGAGCAGTTAAAGCGAATATGTCCATTAGCAGACTGGTGCATAATCGATGATGCGCGACATCATCTTGTTAACGAGTCACCAGAATACCGTCAGCAAGTATTTCAATCGATAAACAAATACTTAGCTCAATATGTGTCATAAGACACTCCCATTGCTCAACGTTACAGAAAGACGTTGGGAGTGTCTGGATTAGATTGCGACTAGACGTGACTAGAAAAGTCGACGGCAACGGATCGTTCCATCAATATTAGATAGCTTATCCAATGCTAATGCAGAATAGTCAGCATTAACATCTATGACAACGTAGCCAACACTTTCGTTTGTCTGCAAATACTGACCAAGAATGTTGATGTTGTTTTCTGAGAAAATACTGTTTATCCGAGAGAGCACGCCTGGAATGTT
>SLCQ01000092.1 GCA_007125745.1 Nitrincola sp. | reverse complement strand
CTATGATCATAACCTTCTTGATAACGTATCGTGGCGTCGACAGATTGCGTCTGACATACTTGAATCAAATGATCAGTTTTTAACTGCTCTGCTAAAAAGCCATCTGCTGTCCCTTGATCCACCAACATCGGTACAGGTGTTGCACCTGACGTGATTAACGCAACACTATCGTATAATCGCCAGTTTTCACGATCCTCACCCAGATAATGACTAAAGGCTTTTTGCCCCCAAGGACACTCCATTGGATTTACGATAGGCGAAAATGCACTGACCGATTGAAAACGTTGAGCATTACGTAAGGCGATTATTAAAGCCCCATGACCACCCATCGAGTGACCCATGATCGACCAAAGGTTTGGATTGACCGGAAAGTTTGCATTAATCAGTGCAGGCAACTCCTGTAGGATATAATCATACATTTGATAATGCTTTGCCCAAGGTTCTTGGGTGGCATTCACATAAAAACCTGCACCTAGGCCAAAATCATAAGCCCCCTCTGGATCATCAGGAACTCCTTCCCCACGTGGACTGGTATCTGGAATCACCAAGGCAATCCCCAGTTCAGAGGCGATGCGTTGCGCACCTGCCTTGGTCGAAAAGTTCTGATCCGTACAGGTTAAACCAGATAACCAATAGACTACTGGAACCGCTTGATACTCTGCCTGCGGAGGTATATAGACGCTAAATTGCATCTCACAATTCAGCACTTCAGAAGCATGCTGATGCTGACTTTGCCAACCATCGTAACAGCGAACTCGACTCAATTGCTGAAGGTCAATACTCATGAACACTCCTAAATGGGCCAATCAGACTTGACCCACATCTGTTATGCAACAGGTTATAAATTCTCAATAATGAATCACAGTACGTATCGATTTACCCTCATGCATCAGATCAAATGCTTCATTGATCTGTTCCAAAGGCATCGTGTGAGTAATGAACGTATCTAACTCATATTCCCCTTGCATAAAGCGCTCTACGTACCCAGGTAACTCTGAACGCCCTTTCACTCCACCAAACGCACTGCCTCGCCACACGCGCCCTGTCACTAGCTGGAAGGGACGTGTCGAGATTTCTTGACCAGCACCGGCAACACCAATAATGATCGACTCACCCCAACCCTTATGACAACACTCAAGTGCAGCACGCATCACATTGACGTTACCGATACACTCGAAAGAGAAATCGACACCGCCATCCGTCATCTCGACGATAACGTCCTGGATAGGTTTATCGTATTTTGAAGGGTTGATAAAATCCGTCGCACCTAATTTTTTTGCAATTTCAAATTTATCTTCATTCAAATCGATCGCAAGAATGCGTCCCGCTTTCGCCATGACCGCACCGATGATCACCGCTAGCCCAATGCCACCCAGGCCAAAGACTGCGACAGTATCACCTTCTTGCACATTAGCTGTATTGGAAACTGCACCCATCCCCGTGGTCACACCACAACCCAGTAGACAAACCTTCTCTAATGGAGCCGCTTTATCAATTTTTGCTAAGGAGACTTCAGCCACTACGGTATGCTCTGCAAAGGTAGACGTACCCATGTAGTGATAAATAGGCTGACCATCTTTGTAAAAACGTGTGGTACCATCCGGCATAAGACCTTTACCCTGAGTAGCACGAACAGCTTGGCAAAGGTTGGTCTTTCCTGAAAGACAAAATTTACATTTACCACACTCAGCAGTGTAAAGAGGAATCACATGATCACCTACAGCAACACTGGTGACGCCCTCACCCACTGCTTCAACAACACCTGCACCCTCATGGCCTAAAATAGAGGGAAATATACCTTCCGGATCTTCACCCGATAAAGTAAAAGCATCCGTATGGCATACACCAGTCGCTACAATACGCACCAACACCTCGCCTTTTTGAGGTGGCATCAAATCAACTTCTTCAATCGAGAGTGGCTGTCCAGGCCCCCAGGCTATGGCGGCACGCGTTTTTATCATATCCATCACTCATCTCCGTTAAACGTAATACATTGATTTATTGTCGTTGTGATTATAATTTTTTATCTTCTCGCCATTGAGCTCTCATATGAAATACACTATTGCAGCTGAGAAACAATTGCTTGTTACAGATCTCGATACGGCGAATCAATGCCTTGTTGTGCAATCGTCACTAGCTCAGCTTCAAGCTTATCCCAATCTAACGGGTGCTCTGCTAGCACCTCCAACCGAGAGTCGCGTCGATAACTAATCGCATCATAGTCCATTTCTTGTTCAACACGATTGATGAACACATACGCGGCACCCAGACGAAAAACACCTTTTAATCTTTTGATGCCTTGCCAACTGCCTAATACCTCTTCAAGTGCATCAAAATCAAAAATATCATCCGGGTGAAACACCCAACCACAACTCACTAACCCAAGCCCTTCATTGTGATATCTCACCGGTTGACAGGGTTGAGGAAGTGGGTCTGAAGAGTCTGTATCAAGCGTTGTAGATGCAGAGTGGTGATGATGTGAGTGATGGTGAGCCGCCGGGGTATGCGCCACATATTGACCATTTCTAACACGATCCAAGAGTTCAATGGTAAATTGACCTTGCTCGGTGACCTGTAAAAACTGCTTAGCAGGAAAGAAGCCACCCATTTGTTGAAAAAAAGCATCAATCTCATGCTTGGATGACAGGTCTGCTTTATTGGCTATCACTATGTCAGCCATATTAATCTGATCAATAAATGTGGGATCTTGCTTCACTGAGTCGCTCAGTAAAGTGCGAGGATCAACCAGACAAATGATGGCACGAAGATCAAGACGGTCTCGATAATAGGGCTTTAACAAGGTGTCTAAAATACCGCTTGGGTGTCCCATCCCTGTGGGTTCAATAATCAGACGATCAAAATCTTGGGTGTTTAAGAGTTGCGTTAATCCTGCATGCAGCTGTGGACCTAACCGACAACAGACACACCCCCCAGAAAGTGGTAATAAAGAGAGATTTTCGCTCTCATCTATGGCATGCGTATCGATACCCACTTCACCAAATTCATTGACAATAATTGCCCAACGTTCAGTGTCAGGTTTTTGCGACAAGAGTTGCTTTATAGCTGTTGTTTTACCACTGCCTAAATAACCAATAATGAGGTTAACCGGTAACTTGCGAGGGTTAGTTGTGTTCAATTTTTGCTACCATAAAATCGATAAACATACGTACCTTGGAGGATAAATGTCGATGTTGTGGGTACACTACCCAAACAGCAGAGTCTTTAAACGCATAAGGGTCAAGCACTGATCGCAGTTCACCTGACTCTATATAATCGCGAACATAGTAGGCTGGTAATTGCGCCAAACCTATCCCTTTAAGTGCCGCATCCAACAATGCATTGCCAGAGTTTGCATGAAGCCGTCCTTTAACACGTATCTCACGACGAACTCCAGCATCGTAAAATAACCAACGATCACGAGAACCAATAAGACACTGATGTTTCGTCAAGTCCTGAAGGTGTTGTGGCTCTCCATAGTCAGATAGGTAGTCTGGCGATGCCACTATTCGCTCTTCTCGTGACCATAGCTTCCGTGCAATAAGTGAGGAGTCCTCCATCGGGCCAACACGTATCGCTAAATCATAACCCTCTTCAACTAAATCAACTCGACGATTCGTCAAATGCAACTTAACTTCAAGCTGTTGATGCTGTTGCATAAAATCGTTTATCAATGGAGCAATATAACGTTCGCCAAAATTATAACCTGCAGTAATTTTTAGCACTCCTCTGGGGCTGCTTTGTAAATCATTAATGGCTGCTTCCGCTTCTCTAAAGCCTTCAAACAGATGACGGCACTGCTCATAATAAATACTGCCCGCATCGGTAAGGCGAACTTTTCGAGTAGTGCGATATAAAAGCTGGGTATCTAAATGTTGCTCTAGCTTCACAATTAAACGACTAATGTGTGATGCCGAGACATTTAAATGCCTTGCTGCAGCCGAAAAAGTGCCTAGCCGCACTACTTCTGTAAAAGCTTCTATCCTATCCCAGTGATTCATTCAAACAACATACCTTAGGTAGTTATAGGTTAAGTATCGATTATTGCCATATGGCAATAGTTATTTTATGCAGAGATAAGAAATAACACATGCCTAATTGCGACATTTGGATTACATTTGCTGTTGAACGTGCCCGAAAACGACATCGAGGTTCAGTGAAACCCACAATAACAATAAATAAACCGTCAACGTACTAACGTCTCGTTAGTGACGAAAACGACAACACAACCTGGAGCTATGTCAATGTCTATGACGAATAAATGGGCCAAAGTGCCTGGTACTACTGCTGCTCAACCGTCAAAAACGGTAACCATCGGATTTCTTCTGATGAATAACTTTACATTGATTTCACTAGCTTCTGCCATAGAGCCATTAAGAATGGCGAATCAATTAAGTGGTGAAGAGCTGTTTCAATGGTTTACCCTTTCTCCCAGTGGTATTCAAGTTCAAGCAAGCGATGGCTTAACAGTTACGCCGGATGCCGCAATGGAAGAGCCGCTTAATCTTGATATTGTGATCGTGTGTGGTGGCTATGCTGCTCAACACAGTGCCACTAAAGAGCATCTGCAGTGGTTACAACAACAAACACGCCAGCATAAAAAGATGGGGGCTATCTGTACTGGAAGCTGGGTGTTAGCGCAAGCTGGGCTTTTAGATGGTTATGAAGCCAGTATTCATTGGGAGTGTATGGCTTCACTCAAAGAAGCCTTTCCAAAGATCGAAATCTCATCAAAACTGTTTAGTATCGATCGTGATCGACTCACATCATCAGGAGGTACAGCCCCTCTTGATATGATGTTAAACCTTATCGCCAGAGAACATGGTAAACAGCTATCTGCCGGTATCTCAGACATGTTTATTTATGATCGCGTTCGCAATGAACAAGATCAACAACGCGTGCCTCTCAAGCATGTGCTCGGTTCCACACAGCCCAAACTATTAGAAATAGTCGCACTCATGGAGTCGAACTTAGAGGAACTGTTAACCCTGGATGAGCTAGCGAATTATGCCAATCTTTCCAGACGCCAACTGGAAAGACTCTTCCAAAAATACCTTAACTGCTCACCATCACGCTATTATCTAAAACTGCGTTTGGTGCGTGCTCGTCAACTGCTGAAACAAAGTAGCTTGTCTATCATTGAAGTGGCTTCTGCCTGTGGCTTTGCCTCAACACCACATTTCTCCAAATGTTATCGAGAATACTTCGGCCTACCGCCGCGTGAAGAGCGACAAGGATTATCCGATTACAAACAACTGGCAACCGCTATACCGATGAACGACGGGGTTATCAAACCCAATGTACTCAATAGCGAGCCTAGAATATCCAGTGCTATCAAATCCTTAGCGCAAGCACGCGATGAGCCCACCTTTGCCAGTATTTCACTGCATTAACTGAGTAGAGTTACCCTAGTTATGATAAAAAACGCCCATCATATTCATAGATGGGCGTTTTTTTAGATCAAGTAGGAAGGGTATTAACACTCTATCGCGCTAACCGCCAACCCTCCTTTAGAAGTTTCTTTATATTTGTCCTGCATATCACGCCCTGTATCACGCATCGTTCTAATCACTTTATCTAACGAAATAAAATGTTCCCCATCACCACGCAACGCCATTTGCGCAGCGTTAATGGCTTTGATGGAAGCGATAGCATTGCGTTCAATACAAGGCACCTGTACCAAGCCGCCAACAGGATCACAGGTCAAGCCTAAATTGTGCTCTAAGCCAATTTCAGCCGCATTTTCGACTTGGGAAGGTGTGCCACCGAGTACTTGGCATAGCCCAGCCGCCGCCATAGCACAAGCAGAACCAACTTCTCCCTGACAACCCACTTCCGCTCCAGATATGGATGCGTTTTTCTTGCATAAAATACCCACAGCGCCGGCTGCAAGCAAAAAGTCCACTACTTTTTGTTCGCAAGAAGTGGGTTCAAAATTTACATAGTAACAAAGCACAGCAGGGATAATACCAGCGGCTCCATTGGTTGGCGCTGTGACCATTCTCCCACCGGCGGCATTCTCTTCATTAACCGCTAATGCGTACACATTGACCCAATCCATCACCGAAAAGGTTGTCGAAATGACATTGGGATTCTGTTCCACCGCTTTTAGACGTTCAAAGAAGGAAGGTGCTCGACGACGAACATTAAGCCCACCGGGAAGAATGCCGTCATGCTTCAAGCCGTTTTCAACACACTCATGCATGGCTTGCCAAATTTTCCACAGACCTGAGCGTATCTCTTGTTCACTGCGCCACACTTTTTCATTCTCTAACATCAGTTCACTGATGCTCATCTGATGTTGGTTACACAAATCCAGTAGCTGGTCTGCCGTATCAAAATCATAGGGAAGTTTTGAGGTATGTAGCACAAGTTTGTCATCTTGTGCTTCTTCATCAGTGACAACAAACCCTCCGCCAATTGAGTAATAGGTGTTTTGATAGAGAGCTTTGTCAGCATCATAAGCAGTCAGTGACATCGCATTAGGATGACGGGGTAACACCTCATCCAAAAACACCATATCCCGCTCCCAAATAAACGAGATGATCCGTTGCTGGCGCAGATCAAGTCGCTCGGTTTGCATCAGTGCATCAATACGTGGATTAATCACGCTGGGATCAATGCTATCGGGCCGTTCACCCATCAACCCCATCACAATCGCTTTGTCAGTGACATGCCCTTTGCCAGTTGCTGATAAAGAACCATATAAGCGCACCTCTACACGTTCAACCTGTGAGAGTAAGTTGCGCGCATCTAGGGTTGTCACAAAATCACACGCGGCACTCATTGGGCCTACCGTATGAGAACTGGAAGGCCCCACCCCAATTTTAAATAGATCAAATACACTAATAGACATAGTGACACTCAACTTTATCGTTATTATATGTGGTTACTTGAAGGTTAGCTGGTAAAGACGACCGTTTTACCTTTTGCTAACAGGAATACACGGCGTTCAATATGATAGCTGACGGCTCTAGCTAGGGTTAAACACTCAATATCCCGGCCTTTTTCAATCAGATCTTCTGGGTAATGCGTGTGATCCACAGACTCGACTCCCTGGGCAATGATCGGCCCCTCATCAAGGTCATTATTAATGTAGTGCGCTGTGGCCCCCACTAATTTCACCCCTTTTTCATAGGCTTGATGATAAGGCCTAGCCCCTTTAAATCCCGGCAAGAGTGAATGATGAATATTGATCGCCTTGCCCGAAAGTTTTTCACACATCTCCGCTGACAGCACCTGCATATAACGCGCCAGAATAACCAGCTCAGCACCTGTTTCTTCAATCACCTGCCAGACTTTAGCTTCCTGCTCTTGTTTTGTTTCTGGAGTGATTGGAAAGGTGTAATAGGGCAGATTGTGCCATTCGGCCAAGGTTTCCAAATCTGGATGATTGGAAACAATGGCACGAATGTCGATGGATAGTTGGCCTGTTCTATATCGATACAAAAGGTCATTCAAACAATGGTCAGATTTAGACACCATGATCACTACCGGCATTTTAGTCGCAGGCGGTGTCAGTTCAAACTCCATGTCAAACTCTGTGGCTCTAGGTGCAAATCGTTTAAGAAATGCATCACCATCAAAACCATCCATCTCGGGTCGAAACTCAACACGAATCACAAACCCTTGGCTGTCACGGTCATCAAAGGAGTTGAGTTCTGTGATGTAACAGTTCTCCTCTCTCAAAAAGCGAGTCACGACATCCACGGTGCCAATTTTACTAGGGCACTGAGCGGTAAAGATCCAGTGACTGCGCTCCTTATTCATAATGCACCCCAAACTCTTGACTGGCATCCATCAACCAGCGGTAGCAGTAGTCTGCAAAACTTCTGCGGATGATCAATTCCCAAACATCCTCACTAGGTCTGCGTATCACGGCGGTTGCTTTGGCAAAATTTGTGGTGATGGCCTTACCGACAACAAAATGACGCGGATGCAGGTCATAGGGTGTCGACTTATACAGCACTTCCAGTGCTTGCTCACCAGACAGTCTCAACAGCGTTTGTCCGCCACTGATATTCACGACAGCATAATGCCCCGAAAGCTCCGAGCGCAAAGCCATTTCAGCTTCATACTCGGAACCTCCTGGAACCACCACTAACCACTCATCAGGTGAAATCCACTGGATACTGCTATCATTCGACGGATGCTGGTTTAGGGTTAAGGGTGCCACTGGCAACTCTATCCCTAAAGCCTGAGCGACTCCGGCGACAAATAACGGATCTGCACTATTACCCCTTAGGGTTAGATACCCTAAAAAGGGTACCTCTTTAATCGTCACACCCGGTGTTGGGTGTCCTGAAGGGACACCTTTTGTATGGGCTAATGGAGACTCTTTGAGGACATCCTCGCCAGCATTTTGATCAAGTACAGCAACATTAGACATTCTGGCGCTCTCCCTTTGGATCGAGGAAAATTGGACTT
>SLCQ01000129.1 GCA_007125745.1 Nitrincola sp. | reverse complement strand
TGGGTTATTTTGGCAGGTTATGTCGCAGGGGGTGCCGCGCGGGGTTTAGGTGTGGGTATTATTGTCACCATTTTGTCTTTATTCTTTACCCAGCTTCATATTAGTCATCTCTGGATTACGATTAGTACAGTGATTCTGACAGCAATTGTATTTTCCCTCGGTGGCTTTATTAATGCTATTTACGCAAATAGTTTTGACGATATTGCTATTATCCCAACCTTTATCCTAACGCCCCTGACCTATCTAGGAGGCGTGTTTTATTCCATCTCATTGTTACCTGGGTTTTGGCAGAGGGTATCGCAACTTAATCCGATACTCTATATGGTCAACAGTTTTCGTTATGGAATTTTAGGCGTGAGTGATATCAACATAGTCTTTGCCTTTGCTATGATTCTAATGTTTATTGCGTTGCTCGGTGCATTTGCCATGCATCTGCTCAATACGGGTAAGGGGATTCGTCATTAATGCGTGAACAGGATGTAGTACACAACTCCCCATTGGGACATGAAACGGCTTACAGTAATCAATATGATCCGGCTTTGCTTTACCCAATTGACCGTAAACTCAATTGGCAAGAGCGAGGCGTAAACCGGGAAACCTTGCCCTTTAAAGGAGTGGATATATGGAATGCTTATGAGATTTCGTGGTTAGATCCACTGGGGAAACCGATTGTGCGTTTAGGTGAGTTTAGAATTCCAGCTAACTCATCACACATTATTGAATCCAAGTCATTTAAACTCTATCTGAACTCATACAACTTAACGCGTTTCGCCACTGAAAAAGAAGTTATGCATCGGATGCAACAGGACCTAAGCCAGGCAGCAGGAGCTCCAGTACAAGTTGTTTTAAGAAAACTGAATGATGCTGTCGAAATTGAGCGTTTACAAGGTGAGTGCATTGATGACTTGCCAATAAGAGTGGAGGAATACACTCCTGCACCCCATTGTTTGACTACATCTTCACGTATAGTCGATGAATCTGTTGTCAGCCATTTATTAAAATCGAATTGTCCAGTAACAGGTCAGCCAGACTGGGCGAGTGTTCAGATACGTTATAAGGGGCCATCGATTGATCATTCTGGCCTTCTGGCTTATTTAATCTCCTATCGTGAAAAAGGGGACTTTCATGAGCAATGCGTGGAAAATATTTTTATGGATATTTGGCATAGATGTAAGCCACAAAAATTAACCGTATATGCTCGCTATTTACGCCGTGGTGGTTTAGATATTAACCCTTACCGTTCCAGTATCGCGTCTGAACCGGGCAACCCAAGGCTATCTCGTCAATGAAGCTCAGAGAACAATTATGAATGCTGTCGATCTTTTACTGACCCGTGTATCTTCTCCTGTTTTGAATCAGCCAGGGCCCACGTCAGAACAGTTAGATATCATGTACCGTGCGGCGTTACGAGCGCCTGATCATGGTGGTATGCGCCCTTATCGATTTTTGCAAATTGAAGGAGAGGGGCGGGAGAAATTAGGACATGTTTTTGTTGAAGCCGCCAAACAGACCACTCATGAGATCGATGAAGTAGAACTGTCTAAATTAGAAGTAGCACCATTACGAGCGCCCATGATTATCGTGGTGATAGCGCGATTAAATAGTCATCCTAAGGTGCCCGATATTGAACAGTATTTATCAGCAGGTTGTGCGGCGCATGGCATCGTGTTATCAGCGTTTGCTCAAGGTGTTGATGCCATTTGGCGCAGTGGAAAAATGGCTTTTAATGAACATGTCAAAGCACGTTTAGGCTTGGATGCAAATGAACATATTGTAGGATTTGTTTATCTAGGAAAAGCGCGAAAACACAAAGTGGTTCCATGTCCGCCGGTTGGAGAATTTGTGCAACGTTGGGGTCACAAATGAGCCCCCAAGATCCTTTTCTGAAATGGCTTTATGCTCAGATTCCACTGACACGGTCGATGCAAATAGATACCTGTGTATACAAGGAGCGAAGTCTCACCTTATCAGCTCCTAAAGAACCGAATAAAAATGATAAAAATACTGGCTTTGCTGGCGCGACAACAGCTTTGGCGACCTTAGCAGGTTGGTGTTTGATCACACGCTATACTCAAGACCTCAATCTTGATTGTGACGTGATGATTGTAGAAAGCCAGGTCAAATATTTAGCGCCTATCACACAAGACTTCACTGCGCAGGTTACCTTGCCTGAACCTGAGCTCTGTAAACAATTTGATCATCAAATGGCCGAAAAAGGACGCTCACGTATGACATTAGAGGTCATTATCACCGAGAATGGCTGTCCTGCCTTAACACTTACCGGTTCATACCTGGCACGTCTTAAATAATAACTATCTGTATCTATGGGTATTTATCCTTCTCCTATCAATTATTTTAATTTTTTTGTGCAAATAACTTGTGCATTTTGATTTTTTAAGCAAATATATTTGTATAAAAACGAAAACACCATTGCCCATAACAATAACAGGAGACGACAATGAAACGTTTACTCACCACACTGACAGCCTGTACGTTAGCTTTTACCTCAGCACAAGCTGTTGCAAACAAGCTAATCGTTGCAACTGACACTGCCTTTGTTCCTTTTGAATTTATGCAAGATGGAGAATACGTAGGGTTTGATATTGATATGTGGGCTGAAATAGCCGCTGATAATAATTGGGAGTATGAACTACGTCCTATGGATTTTGGCGGAATTATTCCTGCATTACAGACTCGCCAAGTGGATGTTGCATTGGCGGGGATTACAATTCGAGATGACCGTAAAGAGGTTATCGATTTTTCTGATGGCTATTACCAAAGTGGATTTACCTTAATGGTACCCGTGGATAGCGATATTGAAAGTGTTGAAGACCTTGCCGGAAAGACTCTCGCACTGCGTATGGGGACCTCTGCAGCTGATTATGCTGAAGAGCATTTCACGGATACTACGCTACGACTATTTCCTAACATAGATAACGCTTATCTAGAACTTCGTACAGGTCGTGTAGATGCGGCCATGCATGATACGCCGAATGTGCTTTACTACATTGCTACAGCAGGGGATGGTGCTGTAAGGGCTACTGGCGAACAGATGATGGCCCATGAATACGGTATCGGCTTTCCAAAAGGAAGCGATCTGGTTGAAGCTGTCAATGCATCACTAGCGGCAATGAGAGAAGATGGCCGCTATGACGCCATCTATGAAAAGTGGTTTGGAACCAGTCCAGCAGAATAATGCGGTAAAAGAGGGTGCCTAGGCACCCTCTCTCATTAATACACACATCTGGAGAAAGATAATGAGTGTAGACTGGACAATAGTTCCGCAATTTTTGCCTCAGCTCTTTAAGGGCGCAAAAATGACCATCTATATTACCTTAGTGGGCCTAGCGGGTGGGATGATCATTGGAGTTATCGCCGGCTTAATGCGTGCTTATGGTAATCGACTTCTAAATTTCATAGCGCTTGTGTACATCGAAGTGATTCGTGGTACTCCTATCGTTGTGCAAGTCATGTTTCTCTATTTTGCCTTACCAGTTTTAGCGAGTATTCGAATCGACCCCTTAAGTGCCGCAATCATAGCGATCATTATTAATGCGGGGGCCTATATAGCTGAAATTGTGCGTGGTTCACTACAGTCGATCAGTCCTGGTTTACGAGAAGCAGGGTTGGCTATGGGGTTGCCACGATGGAAAGTGTTAGCGCTGATTGTTGGCCCCCTAGCATTTCGTCGCAGTATTCCACCCTTAGGTAATCAATTTATTGTTAGCTTAAAAGATACATCGCTTTTTATCGTTATAGGTGTCGGTGAGCTCACGCGTACCGGTCAAGAAATTATGGCTTCAAACTTCAGGGCTGTTGAAATTTGGACGGCGGTTGCGGTGATTTACTTGATTCTGACAGGTACCTTAACACTCCTGCTTCGCCTGATTGAGAAAAGGATGAGAATCCTATGAGTATGATCGAATTTAAACAGGTCTCAAAGCATTTTGGCGACCTAAAAGTCTTGGATGAAGTTGACTTGAATATCAATGAGCGTGAGGTGGTTGTGCTTATCGGACCTTCCGGGTCTGGTAAATCAACATTATTGCGCTGTATCAACGGCTTGGAAATGATTACCGGCGGCGACTTAGTCGTTGATGGAATGAGCGTATTATCTGGCAATGCCAACCTGCGAGAGATTAGGCAGGAAGCAGGCATGGTGTTCCAACAGTTTAACCTCTTTCCTCAATTGACTGCTGAAGAAAATGTAGCCTTTGGTCCTCGTCATGTCCGCGGCCTTAGCAACTCAGAATCCTTGAGAATTGCACATGAGTTGCTTGATAAGGTGGGTTTGGCGGAGAAGAAAAAACATCTACCTTCAGAGCTGTCTGGTGGTCAGCAACAGCGAGTCGCTATTGCTAGGGCACTGGCTATTAAACCTAAAGTCATGCTGTTTGATGAGCCAACTTCAGCACTTGACCCTGAGTTGCGTCAGGAGGTCTTAAATGTCATGCAACGCCTTGCTGAAGAGGGAATGACCATGGTGGTGGTCACACACGAAATGTCGTTTGCTCGCCAAGTGGGTACACGTTTGATCTTTATGGAAAATGGCAAGATTGCCGTGGATGGAAAACCGCAAGAAATGTTGGTAAACCCAACAAACCCTCGTCTTAAGGACTTTCTCAGACATGTTGAATAAATCCTCTAAACTAGATTGGCTAAGGGTTGAAGGTCAGCCCAAGGAGATAGGTTATCAGCTAGGTAGCCATGCACGCGATGCCGTTCACGGAACACTCATACAGACAGGCTTGTGGAAGGAGATCACTTCACTTCAGCATCGTAACCGTGTTTATCAAATGATGACCACTACAGAGAGCTTATTTCCTGAGCAGTGGGCAGAGTTACAAGGTCTTGCTGAGGGGTTGGCGTTGCCTTTTGAAGATGTCTTTGCTTGGAACTGTCGAGGTGATCTGTTGATGGATACCGCTGATGGATGTACAACCGTGATGTTACCGGGTGATGAAATTACCTTGGCTCACAATGAAGATGGCTTGCCTTGTCTAAACGGGCACTGTTTTATTGCACAGGTTGAGCCAACAACGGGAGTACCCTTTTTCTCCTTTTGTTATCCGGGATCTATTCCCGGACACACCTTTACTTATTTTGATGATGGTCGAGCCTTTACTGTGAATAATTTACGACTCAATGGACGGGGTTCTGATATTCCACGCATGGTATTATCAAGGGCTCTCTTGAGTTGTAACACTATCGCCGATATGCTTGAGTTGATAGAAAAAAATCCACCCTGTGGCGGGTTTCACTTATGCATTTTGGATCATCATATGTCCCGTTTGCACAGTGTAGAAATGGGTGCTGGCCAATCAGTACACAAAGTACTGAACGATGCGCAAGTGCATGCAAACCATGCACTCATGCATGTAAATAAGAAGGATCAAAAGGTCACGCAATCCTCATATGATCGTCAGCATAGAGGAGATCAACTTATCGCCTCAGGGTGTCGCGATGTGTTAAGTATTTTACGAGATCAGTGGAGCGATGGCTTACCAATATACCGTGAAGAAGCTGATGACCCGGATAATGAAAACACACTCGCGACCTTTGTATTGACCCTGCAAAAGAAGGATATTCATTGGAGAATATATTGTGACAAACAAGGTGCTCCAGCCTTTAGCGGATGAGCTTCACCCATCCGTGCGAAGCGCGCCACAAAGTCTTGAGGCGCTTCGCGCTTTATCTATGGAGATTGCCAAGGGACAATCAAGCATACACTTGGGTCAAAAAGCTAAAGTGGTACTCTCGCGTTTGTTGGAGATGAGGGGTGATAAAGCACTACTCTCAATATCCACCCTATCTGAACGTTTAGATGTTAACCCATCGACCATCTCTCGTTTAGCACGAAATCTTGGTTATAAAAGCTTTGGCGAATTACAAAATATTCTTCTGAGTGAAAGCTTCGTTCCATCGGGATCTTTTTACACACAGCATGCTCAAACAGCGATCACGGCTGGGTGTTCCGATTTATCGGCTCAAATGACAAGGTTGTGCCGTGAACAGCAAGCCAATCTGGAACGTATTATTGAGAGCTTTGACTCTGCCTCTTTTGATTCGGTCGTGGAAAAGCTAGCGAAAGCTAAACGAATACGTATCCATGGGGCACGTCAATTTTATGCTTTTTCTGGCTTTTTAGCCTATGGCTTAGGTATGATTCGTACGGATGTCACCTTACTTGAACCTTCGTTGCAGGGCGTTGCTGAGGGACTTGCATCCATAGATAAAGACGACCTCTTACTGGTAGCCAGCTGTGCGCCTTACACCAAAAGTGTTGTTAGAGTAGCGCAAGCAGCCTATGACGCGGGCTTAGATGTGGTTGCTGTGACAGATCGCGCTAGTTCTCCTTTAGTCGCTTCAGCCTCCGCTTCGTTATTTGCACCTCATGAAACCAGCTTTATTTCTAATAGTATGGTTGGATTTTTTAGTTTAGCCGAGTGTTTAATTAATGCCTGTGCATCTACACTAGGCGAGCAAGCGCATGAAGCGCTACAAGAGCGCGACGCTTTTATACGTGCACTCAAGATAGAGTTAGAATAACGCCTGTATTATTCAATTACCTTTTCTACTCTTTCGGCGCGTTCAATGATCACCGGCGTCGAAGGGACATTTTGATGCCCCCCACGTGGGCGCGTCTGCATACGTGAAATGGCAAATACCACTTCATGTCCTGCACTCACCTCTCCAAATACGGTATAGCCTGGGCGCAAAGGATGACCATCTAAGTTTGCGTTATTGGAAACATTGATAAAAAATTGAGACGTTGCACTGTCAGGGTCATTTGTCCTGGCCATAGCAATGGTTCCGCGGACATTACTCAATCCATTGGTTGATTCGTTGATGATAGGTTCTCGTGTTTCCCTGCGCTGAAGTTGGGTGTCAAAACCACCGCCTTGTATCATGAAGTCACGAATGACACGATGAAAGATTAAACCATCATAAAAACCCTCATCAACATAGTTTAAAAAATTATCTACCGTAACCGGTGCTTTGCTCGGATCAAGCGTTAGCTCAATATCACCTTGATTTGTCACAAGACGTACCTGAATACTCTCTGTTTCTTTAGCCAGGCTTTGAAACGCGAATAAGCTTGACAAAAGTATGATGCTGATTAGCCTTATCTTCATAATGGTTTTCCTGTATAGTTGAATATCCTTTTATGCATTATCTTACTGTGATGCGTGATTTAATATCCAGCTTTCTACTAATCTAATAAGTATACAATTGCGTAAAATGTAAATCATATTTATAAGGTTTACGTCATGAGTTCGTTTTTCGCTAAATGTGTGCTCTTCTTTTCGTTTTTAACTTGGTCATGGTCAGCAATAAGCAGTGTATCACCTGTTACTTCAGCACAGCAGGTATTTGATCTGTATGGAGAGCAGCTAGCCTTCGACGTGTATCGAAGTGGTCGTCAAATCGGCACGCATCGGCTGGAGTTCTCTGAAGATGAAGGGATGCTTCGTGTGGATCTTGAAATGAACCTTCACATACGCGTGCTGGCGATCTTTAACTATCGTTATCTCTATCGTGCTACTGAATGGTGGCAGGATGGTGTGTTACATCGCCTAGAAGTGAATGTTGATGATGACGGTAGTGTTACCCGTATTAGCGCACATCTGGAGGGTGATCAGCTACGTTTAGTGGAAGGCGATGAAGTACGCTTTCTACCCAAGGGTATGATCACCACCAATCATTGGAACAGCGCGATTTTATCCCAGCAAACGGTATTAAATACTCTTACTGGAGAGTCCAGTCAGCTTTCCGTTGAGTTCTTAGGTGATATGCATGTACCGGCAGGTCTAGAAGAGGTGCCCGTGCGCCTTTATCGCTTGGGCGGAGAGCTGGAAGATACGCAGACTTGGTATGATCAGCAGGGACGTTGGCTTGGCATGGAGTTTAGTGCACGAGATGATTCGCGTATCCGACTCGTTAATCGTGTGATTGGGGGGTAATGCCAAATGACTCTATGGCGATCAGTTTGGATCACTGGCGGTGGCAGTGGTATCGGTTTAGAAGTTGCTAAACAACTGGTGGCGCAAGGCGTAGAGGTTACAATCAGCGGTCGTCATGCAGAAAAATTAGAGCAAGCCTGCAAAGTGATCACCAATGCCACAGGATCGGATGGCATTCACTATCTGATGTGTGATGTAACTGATCAACACTCGGTTGATGATTGCTGGTCACAACTGCTTGACCAACAGGGTGTTCCTGACCTAGTGCTGTTGAATGCCGGTGACCATCAACCCTTGGGCGTTGATGATTTTGATCCGGCGGTTTTCGAGCGCTTAATGAAGGTAAATTTTCACGGCATTATTCACTGTTTGGCTAAAGTGATTCCGGTATTTTGTAATCAAGGCAAGGGACATATTGCTGTGGTAGCCTCAGTTGCTGGCTATCAGGGATTACCCACTGCATCCGCCTACGGGGCGAGCAAAGCGGCGGTGATTAATGCAACTGAAGCGCTCTACCCAGAATTGTTTTTAAAAGGAGTTAAGCTTTCTTTAATCAATCCCGGTTTTGTCAGGACTCCCCTGACGGATAAAAACAGTTTT
>SLCQ01000132.1 GCA_007125745.1 Nitrincola sp. | reverse complement strand
CGTTGATTAAACTTTTCTAATGATGATAACACCTGATCTAGCTCTTGATGATTAGGATGAGTTCGCCCTAACTCACTCAGCTTTAACCAGGTAGTATCAAGTGCTGTCAGTGTCTTTTCAAACTCAGCCAGTAAACCGTCGGATTCTTTGTGGAGTGTTTGAGCTAATGCTTGACGCTGTAACAGCGCTTGTTTGGCCACACCTTGAACACTAGGGTCCGATAGCTGTCGCTGAATATACGCCAGATCCAATAATGAAAGCTGTTGATGAATATCTAAAAAACTATCCATCTGCTTAAGAGTGGATTGGTAGACATCTTTAATTAAAGATTGTGAGCGTTGCATAGCAAGCTCTTCTTTTTGAAAACGTTTTGATAATACTGTCTGTAACTTAGTGTATCGACTATAAAACCTTTCAGGTAGGTCAACCTCTACACTGAGCTTGGTTAACTGGATTCGAACGCTATTCAGTTGCTTTATTATGTCATCTGTATCACTAAGCGCCGCATCCCGTTCGAGGTTAACATCTACCTGTTCGCGATTGTTCATGAAGGATCGTTTGAGTCGACGCTTATGAAGGTAATGTCTGATGCGTCTTTCAATTGGAACCGCTACAAATAAGGCAACTAAGCCTGATAGCCAGCCGATTAAACTCGGCCCAAAACCACCCCAAAGGGATGTAAGTCCAAGCAAAAAGCTGGTGAAAGGAATGGCCATACCATAGCGTAGAAACACTTTGAACCGGTTGGGCTTAATATCTGGTAACACCCACTCTGGCTTGAAAAGTCCAGCCAATAACCAGGGGCCAGACATAATCACCAAGCCAATCGCAAACCCTTGTAAGAAATTCAGCATCTCACTCCTTAATGCAACAAGTCACCCATACCAATGTGGGCATTAGTGAGTTATTCAATCGGTAGCGCATCATTAGCACCCCACTCAGCCCACGAACCATCATAGACAGAGACGTTTTCATAGCCTATCTGAATCGCGGCGACTAATAAAATACACGCTGTGATCCCAGAACCACAACTGAAAATGAGCTGCTGATCAAGCGCGGGTACACGCTCATTAAATGCATTGGTGAGATTATCGAGTGAGTCATACGAATGATTTTTCATTATGGATAGAAAGGGCAAGTTGATAGCCCCTGGTATGTGCCCAGAACGCAATCCAGGCCTTGGTTCAGATGCTTCTCCAGTAAATCGAGCACTTGCTCTTGCATCAAGAATTCTAACATTGTCGTCATCTATTGACTGCATTACTTGATCCAGAGTCGCCAACCACTGAGGAGACAAGGTCGCTTGAAAGTCTCCTAAACCCTCTGAAACTGAAGGTTGCATCTGTGTTGGATAGCCTTTGTCGATCCACGCGGGCAACCCACCATCCATAATAGATACGTTAGAATGTCCCATGACTTGAAACATCCACCATGCCCTCGGCGCGGAATATATACCCTGGTTATCATAAATGACGATATGACTATCTTTGTTGATTCCCAATTGTCTGGCCAATTGTGTAAACCGTTCAGGGCTCGGCAAGGTATGTGGTAGATGACTATCTGGATCAACAAAGCTATTTTCAAGATCAAATGGAAGCGCACAAAGCAGGTAAGTAGGCACCTCGTACTCCAAAGGGACACGACCAACAACCTGAAGCATACTCGCATCTAAAATAACGAGTTTATCATCATGCAGATGTTCAAAAACCCACTCAGGTGTTACCAATACATTCGCCATCTATAATACTCTTTTAAAGGTTATAACCTATTATTTAATCACCCATGACACGACCTTCACGACGAGGATCTGCCGCTCCAGTAATACCCTCAGCAGTACGATTTAATAACTGAATACCGCTCGTCAAATCGCGTTCAGTAACATCATGACCCAACGCTTTTAGTGCTGACAATGTTTCTGGCGAAAAGCGTTCCGCTTCCACCCATACGGGGCCACCAAGGGTAACAACATGAGGTAGTTCGACAACACTAGACGGATTTAACTGCCAATCCAAGAGTGCTGTTAAGCTTCGGGCTGTATAATGGATAATCGCTGCACCACCAGGCGACCCCAAACTGGCGACCCACTCTCCGGTTTCAGCATTGAACACCAACGTTGGGCTCATGCTCGAACGAGGACGTTTTCCCGGCTCCACACGATTAGCAATCAGGCGCCCATCTTCATCTACAGGTCTAAATGAGAAATCTGTTAGCTCATTATTAAGCAGATATCCACCTGATAACCCTGTTCCACCATCAGCTAAGATTCTAGAACCAAAAGCAGCTTCTATCGTCGTAGTCATCGCAAGCGCATTACCCATGCCATCTATAATGCTGATATGGCTGGTACCATACTCAGGCTGATCAGCTTGTGGCGCATAAACGGTCGCAACAGCTGTCGGATTTCCAGCCCGAGCTCCGCCACTTCCCATACTTTCAGCGCTCACTAAAGCCGCTCTTTTAGATAAGTAGCGAGGATCTAACAATGTGTTCCAATCACTACCTGGGGCATCTACAAAATCGGGATCAGCTATATATAACGCTCTATCGGCAAAACTTAATCGTGCCACTTCAATAAATCGATGTAACCAGTCTATCGACTGCTCACCTTGTTCAATGGGATTATCAACCGGAAGGTATTCCAGCATTCCAAGCATTTGCATAATGGTCAAGTGACCAGAGGATGGCGGTGGAAAACCACAGACATCATAAAGCTGCCAAGGTGTACAAATAGGTTCACGTAAAACGGGTTGATAAGACAACAAATCCCCGTGTGTTAAGCTACCACCTCCTGCGGGATGCTGTTGAACACGTGTTACCATATCGTCAGCAATGTCACCTTGATAAAAGGCTTGAGAGCCCTGCTCAGCAATTCGACGAAAAATGCTAGCAAGTGCTGGATTTTTCAGGATATACCCTTCAGGTAATGCTTCGCCGTCACGATAATAGAATGCCATCGCTATTGGATCTTCTCGAAGGTAGATTTCACTTTCGAGAAGCGTGTGCAATCTGGCACTCACCGGAAAGCCCGCTTCAGCAAGCTCGATGGCTGGTTCAAAGAGATCAGCCCAGTCTAAAACACCATGCTCTTGGTGCGCTAATTCAAGCATTTTCAGCAATCCAGGTACGCCAACCGAGCGCCCACTGGCCGCCGCGTCCATAAAAGAAAGCGGCTCACCCTCATCGTTGAAGAAAAGATCAGACGAAACATTTGCTGGAGCTGTTTCTCGACCATCATAGGCTTGAATACCTTGATCCGACGATAAAAGCAAAAATGCACCACCACCGATTCCACTGGATTGTGGCTCTACAAGCGTCAGCATGGCTTGAACTGCGATAGCTGCATCCACTGCTGAACCACCCGCCCGTAAAATCTGATAACCGGCTTCTGTTGCCTTTGGGTTAGCGGCCGCAACCGCAAAGGATTGAGCATTGACAACATGGGTCTCTGCAAGACTTGATGCAGCCTCGGGTGCAATTGCTGCATCATCAGCGTATAGGGGGATACTTGTTGTTATCAGAAATAGAGATGATAGAGTGATCCCTTTCCATTGAGTGAAAGGTTGGAGATAAGTTGTCAAATGCATCGTCAAATCCCTTGTCATCTTGTTAATCAGTAAACTCAACTCATAACACGAGAGTATAGACGATCATAGGTTTCAATGCTTCTAGAGACAACAAAGCCCGGCGTACCGGGCTTATGTTGGCAAACATAGTCATTAGTTATCAGGGCTTGCTTTAGCATGCTCTTGATTTTCATAAATCAATATAGGGTCAGAAGTTCCTTCAATGACACCTTCATCAATGACTACTTTAGAAACATTTTCCATTGCTGGTAGCTGATACATGATATCAAGTAAGGTTGCCTCTAAAATTGAACGCAAACCACGAGCACCCGTTCTTCTCTCTAACGCTTTTTTAGCAACCGTGCGCAAAGCCTCTTTACGGAAGTCTATTTCTGCACCTTCCATCTCAAAGAGTGCTGCATATTGCTTGGTTAAGCTGTTTTTTGGCTCTGTTAAAATTGAAATCAAGGCATCTTCATCAAGCTCTGCCAAGGTTGCAATCATCGGGAGTCGACCCACAAATTCAGGAATCAACCCAAATTTGACAAGATCTTCGGACTCAACATCGTGAAGAACCTCAGACAGTTTTTTCTCATCTTTACTCTTCACAATAGCATTGAAGCCAATAGAGCTACGCTCACTGCGATCACGAATAATCTTTTCTAGTCCCGCAAATGCACCACCCACAATGAAAAGAATATTGGAGGTGTCTACTTGCAAAAACTCTTGCTGTGGATGTTTACGTCCACCCTGAGGAGGAACAGATGCAACGGTACCTTCAATAAGCTTCAACAACGCTTGCTGAACACCTTCACCGGAAACATCTCGGGTAATGGATGGATTGTCTGATTTACGAGAAATCTTATCAATTTCATCGATATAGACGATGCCGATTTGTGCTCTTTCAACATCGTAATCACATTTTTGCAAAAGCTTCTGGATGATATTTTCAACATCTTCACCCACATAACCAGCTTCAGTCAGCGTTGTGGCGTCAGCGATAGTGAAAGGCACATTCAATAAACGCGCAAGCGTTTGTGCCAGCAGTGTTTTACCACTACCGGTTGGACCGATCAGCAAAATATTACTTTTACTGAGTTCAACATCTGGCTTTTTCTCTTTAAGCTTAAGTCGCTTGTAGTGGTTATAGACGGCAACAGCAAGCACTTTTTTAGCGCGCTCTTGGCCGATAACATATTCGTCTAGCGCTTTTTTTAACTCTTCAGGAAGCGGGAGCTTGTCAGATACTTCACTATCAGCCACATCTTGAATTTCTTCGCGAATAATATCGTTGCACAAATCGACACACTCATCACAAATAAATACCGATGGGCCAGCGATCAGCTTACGCACTTCATCTTGGCTTTTTCCACAGAAAGAGCAAAAAAGCTTATTTCCTTCACTTTTTCCGCTTGTCTCATCCGACATGCTTGTACCTCAAAAACCTATCTATGGTAATACCTATCAAAGGATACAGGTATCGTAAATGTCCTAAGCAAGTTCCCCTTAGGAGGCAACCGCCCTTTTATCCAGGACTTGATCGATTAAACCATACTCCCGAGCCGTTTCAGGATCCATAAAGTTATCACGCTCAGTGTCTCTCTGAACAGTCTCTACATCCTGACCAGTATGCTCTGCAATATGACGATTAAGGGTTTCACGTATTTTTAAGATTTCTCGAGTATGAATTTCGATATCAGTGGCTTGACCACGATAGCCGCCCAGTGGTTGATGAATCATAACGCGAGAATTTGGCAAAGCAAAACGCTTACCTTTAGTTCCACCTGACAGTAAAAACGCTCCCATACTGGCCGCTTGACCAATGCACATGGTGCTCACATCTGGCTGTATAAAGCGCATAGTGTCATAAATAGCCATGCCCGCAGTCACAGAACCACCGGGAGAATTGATATATAGATGAATATCTTTTTCAGGATTCTCGGCTTCAAGAAATAGCATTTGAGCAACAATAAGGTTAGCCATGTGATCTTCAACCTGGCCCACTAAAAAGATAACACGTTCTTTTAATAGGCGAGAGTAAATATCATAGGCTCGCTCGCCTCGTGAGCTTTGCTCAACAACCATGGGCACAAGGCCGGCATTCATGATTTCACTGCTTCCGGTGAAAATCTCTGACATGTATTTATCTCCTGATTGCGAGTACAACAATATAGTCTATGTAAAATGAAAAAACGACAGTTGGCCACCAACTGTCGTTTTTCGGATTGATAAAATCAATCGAAACGTTTTTTACTCAGCGGCTTCATTGCGCTGAGCAGGCTTGATAGCTTCTTCGTAACTCACCTGTTTTTCGATCACTTTAGCATTAGCGATTAAATGCTCCACAACTTGCTCTTCCAAAACCAAGCCTTTGATCTGATTCAAGATCTCTTCGTTACCATAGTAATAATCGATTACTTCTTTCGGATCTTGATAGGTTTCAGCCATCTCTTCGATGGTTTCACGAACCTTGTCATCAGATGGCTTAAGTTCGTTAACCTTAATCAACTCCTGCATAAGCAGACCGACTGAAACGCGACGCTTAGCCTGATCTTCAAACATATCCTTAGGAAGCATGTTTGGATCAATTTTAGCATCAGGACCACCAAACTGCTGAATCGCTTGGCGACGCAACACATCAACTTCACGGTCAATAAGGGCTGCTGGAATTTCAATCGCGTTAAGTTCAATTAATTTTCCGAAAACCTGATCTTTCAATTTCGTTTTAAGCGCATGCTTAAGCTCACGCGCCATGTTCTTTTTAACTTCAGAACGGAAACCTTCAACCGTGCTTTCATCGATACCAAAGCGAGCAAAGAACTCTTCGTTAAGCTCCGGCAAAGACTGCGCTGAAATGCTGTTTACTTTTACTTTGAATACTGCAGGCTTACCCTTGAGGTTTTCGGCATGATAATCATCTGGGAAAGAGACATTCAAATCTAATTCATCACCAGCTGATACACCTACTAGACCAGACTCAAAGCCTGGAATCATACTGCCTGATCCCAGAACAAGGTCCATCGCCTCTGCACGACCACCATCAAAAGCCTCACCATCGACAAAGCCTTCAAAATCGATGTTCAAGCGATCACCTTCTTCTGCGACACGCTCAACAGATTCCCAGTCACCTTGCTGTTTACGCAAGGTATTGATCATTTCATCGAGATCTTCTTCTTTAATTTCAGCTGAGAGCTTTTCAACTTCCACTGAAGAGAAATCAGCGAGTTCAATTTCCGGATATACTTCGAAGGTCGCTACGAACTCTAGATCTTCACCTTCAACATCTTTACGAAATTCAATATTTGGCATACCAGCAGGCATAAGCTTTTCTTGGTCAACTGCCTGATAGAAAGACTCTTGCACAACTTGGCTGAGGACATCAGAACGGATGGCTTTACCAAACATACGCTTAATTACAGAAGTCGGCACTTTACCAGGGCGGAAGCCATCTAGACGGCGACTACGCGCCTGCTGCTGAACCTGTTTATTAACATCCTGATCTATACGCTCAGCCGGAACAGTGATGGTAACTTGACGCTCAAGACCAGAAGTTGTTTCAACAGAAACTTGCATGGAATTCCTCACTAATACTTTGCCGCAAAAAAATGATGGTTCAACTGCACAATGTTTCCTGCCTGCAAACCATGTTACTGACCGGGTGACAGGGTGCCGCAACCGATTTCTAAAGGGCGAAATTTTCCGTCAACTCGGGCTCAGAGTCAAGAAAAACACGCGCTCACACGAAAATTATAAATATACAATACAAGTATAAGTTATTGATAGATGAATAAATAAGATGATTCGAGAGAAAAGATGGTGCGGACGGAGAGACTCGAACTCTCACACCTTTCGGCACCAGAACCTAAATCTGGCGTGTCTACCAATTTCACCACGTCCGCAAAATGAGTTGAAGATATTGGGGTGGACGATGGGGCTTGAACCCACGACCGCCGGAATCACAATCCGGAGCTCTGCCAACTGAGCTACGCCCACCATAACATATCTAAAACTTGGTCAGGTTACTGGCGCGCCCGGCAGGACTCGAACCTGCAACCTACGGCTTAGAAGGCCGTTGCTCTATCCGGTTGAGCTACGAGCGCATTTAAGCCTGACCTACCTGAGATGACTCTCTTAATTGAGTGCCGCCTCAGAAGTGGTGCGTATATTAAGTATCGAAAGAACGTTCGTCAAGCATAAATATAAACTTTTTTTCAAAACCTTACCGCGACCAACAAAGGTACCTTCCTAACCCTGTTATCCTGAGTGTGTATTTATGCCTTAATACTTTTATGAGAAACTATATGCATTAAGTTTATGAGCAATGGGATCGACTGACAAAGATGAGCGCACAGACAATTGATGGAAAGCAAATAGCCCAACAAGTCCGTAATCAGGTTAAAATAAACATTGAGCAACGCATTCAGGATGGTTTCCGAGCCCCCTGCCTCGCAGTTGTCATTATTGGTGACGATCCAGCCTCTCATATCTATGTTAAACATAAGAAAAACGCCTGCAAAGAGGTCGGAATTAACTCTAACTGCCATGAACTACCTGACACAATCACACAGCAACAACTGACTGACTTAATTGACCAGCTCAACCAAGACAACTCTGTAGATGGCATACTTGTTCAGCTTCCCTTACCTTCTCATCTGGATACTACAACCATTATTGAACGCATACGTCCTGATAAAGATGTAGACGGCTTTCATGCATTTAACTTGGGTCGACTAGCTCAACGCATGCCTGTTCTTCGCCCATGTACACCTAAAGGCATTATGACTCTTCTTCACTCAACGGGCATTGACCTCTATGGACAGGAAGCTGTCATTGTAGGTGCATCAAATATAGTGGGCCGCCCTATGACACTTGAATTACTGCTTGCCGGATGCACAACGACCACAACTCATCGCTTCACCCGAGATCTCGCAGCGCATGTTAGTCGCGCCGATATTGTTGTGGTTGGCGTGGGTAAACCGGGCATCGTTAAAGGTGAATGGATCAAACCTGGTGCCATAGTGATCGATGTTGGTATTAATCGTCTAGAGGAT
>SLCQ01000106.1 GCA_007125745.1 Nitrincola sp. | reverse complement strand
TGGCTGAACGATACCAGGCAGCCGGCGTGGAGCTTAGGGGGTGTGATCAAGCGCGTCACTATTTGCCCTTTGTGAAGACAGCTACTGAATCCGATTGGTCAACTGAATATCTAGCGCCTGTATTGGCGATTAAAATAGTTGTAAGCATGCAAGAAGCTATCGAGCATATTAATCATTACGGTTCACATCACACCGACGCTATCGTAACGGAAAACTATACTGACGCACGTATATTTTTACGTGCAGTCGACTCCAGCTCGGTGATGGTGAACGCTTCCACGCGCTTTGCCGATGGGTTTGAATATGGTTTAGGTGCGGAAATTGGTATTTCCACAGATAAAATTCATGCCAGAGGCCCTGTAGGTCTTGAAGGGCTTACGTCGCAAAAATATGTTGTGTTGGGTGATGGACAGATTCGGCAGTAATGCATGCAGTTAACTGAGCCTTTTGTGTTTATGGGTGGAACCTTTGATCCCATCCATCATGGGCATTTGCGCACTGCACTGGAACTGCAACAGTGGCTTCAAGTGAAGCAGGTAACACTGATTCCCTCAGGTGAACCTGTGCATAGAGTAGCACCTGGTTGCTCTGCGCGGGATCGTTTGGCTATGGCTCGGCTGGCTGTTTCTGATGCTTCCAGTCTTTACGTGGACTCTTGTGAAGTGGATTCCCCTGAGCCCTCTTACTCCGCTTTAACGCTACGCGCACTTCGACGCCAATTGGGTAGTGAGCGGCCTATCTGTATGGTGATGGGAATGGATGCGTTTTTGAGTTTGCCTCAATGGAAAGATTGGCATACATTTTTGTCGCTCTGTCATATCATAGCGGTAGCCAGGCCCGGTTATGCCTATGTAGCCGATGACACTATGGAAGCTTTTACGCGTCGTCATCAAGTTTCTTCAGTCGAGGCTTTTTGGAAAAAACCTTGTGGTGGCGTGATGATTCATGAACTAACTCCCTTAGGGATATCTGCAACACAGATTCGCGATCTGATTTCGCAAGGTAAAACACCCCGATACCTGATGCCGGATCAGGTCTGGGAATATATTAAACAACATCAGCTATATGGCTATCAACGAGGTGATTGGATTAGTGATGCAAACTGAGCAACTGATCGAAAAAGTAAAAACGATTTTAGATGATATGAAAGCACGCGATTTAGTGTTGCTGGATGTCAAAGGTAAATCGAGTGTGACCGATTACATGATGGTTGCCACAGGGACTTCACGTCGGCATGTGTTATCTATGGCCGATGAGGTATTACAGAAGGTCAAAGAGCTCGGTATCAAACCCATGGGCAGTGAAGGCCAAGAGGGTGGTGACTGGGTGCTTGTGGATTTAGGTGATATCGTCGTCCATGTGATGATGCCTGACGCCAGAAGCTTCTACGATTTAGAGCGACTATGGCGCCCCTCTACTGAAGAAGTGGACGCAATGTCTTAATATGCGTATTCGTTTGCTGGCAGTGGGACAGAAAATGCCCAGTTGGGTCGAGTCTGGTTATCAAGAGTACTGCAAGCGTTTACCAGCAGAGTTTCAGTTAGAGTTGGTTGAGTTAGCACCTGGCTACCGAGGTAAGGGAGCTGATCTCGCCCGCGCTATTCGCTCTGAGGGTGATGCGATGCTGTCTGCTATGGGCAAAAATGAACATGTTGTTGCATTGGATGTCAAAGGCAAGTCTTGGTCAACCGAGCAATTGGCTCAGCATGCCGATCAGTGGCGCATGGAAGGCGCTAATGTTTGTTTGCTTGTCGGTGGACCTGATGGGCTGGATCCGAGGTGTTTGGAAAAAGCGCATCAGAAATGGTCCTTATCTGCATTAACCTTGCCTCACCCGTTAGTAAGAGTTGTACTCGCAGAGCAGATATATCGTGCCTGGACCTTACTTAAGGGCCATCCTTACCACAAATAACAGGTTACTATGCAACAGGAAACAATTAAGGATTACAGTCAGGATTCACGTATTTTCAAATTACGTGCCATCTTGGCATTGACCCTAGTAACCTTAGCCTTCGCCGTTTTATTGGGGCGCGTGTACTTTTTACAGGTGGTTGAGCATGACCGATACGCCGCAATCTCTGATCGTAACCGGGTACAGTTGCAACCCGTTCCCCCGAGGCGTGGCTTAATCTACGATCGTAATGGTATTTTGTTAGCCGATAATCAGCCTACCTTTAGTGTTACCCTGCTTCGAGAAGAGATAGCCAATATTGACGACACCATTGATGCGCTTAGTGAACTCATTGAGATCAGTGAACGTGACGTAGAACGCTTCAAACAGCGCCTGCAACAAAGGCGAAGGCCTTACGAAAGTGTTCCGCTTCGGTTTCGCTTGACGGAAGAAGAGATTGCCAAGATATCGGTCAACTACCATGACTTACCGGGTGTTCAAGTAGAAGCCGACCTGATTCGTTATTATCCTCATGGGGCATCTGTAGTGCATGCTTTAGGTTATGTGGGGCGTATTAATGAACAGGATTTACAGAGTCTGGACCCCGTAAAGTACGCAGGCACTAATTATGTCGGTAAATTGGGTATTGAACGATTTTATGAACCTATACTGCATGGTGAAGTGGGTTCACGAAAAGTGGAAACAAATGCGCGTGGGCGTGTTCTGCGTGTGTTGGAGCAAAATGACCCGACGCCTGGTGCTGATATTCAGCTCAGCTTAGATTTGAGGCTTCAGGAGTTTACAGAAAAAACTCTAGAAGGTAAGCGCGCATCTGTCGTTGCGCTAGATCCCCAAACTGGTGGTATCCTGGCGTTAGTCAGTACTCCCACCTATGACCCGAACCAGTTTGTCATGGGTATATCGACTGCAGATTATAGAGCTTTGCAGGAAGATATCGACATACCGCTGTTCAATCGAGCGGTGCGAGGTGGTTATAAAGCAGGGTCTACCTTGAAACCTATCTTTGGATTAGCCGCTATCGATTCAGGCACAGTACGACCCGATTATACGATTTGGGATCCGGGGTATTACCAAATTACCCCTGGTGGACGCAAATACCGCGATTGGCGTAGGGGTGGTCATGGCCGGGTTAATCTCCCGATAGCGATCGCTCAGTCAGTAAATACATGGTACTACGATGTAGGTCATCGGATGGGTAATGAGCCAATGGCTCGTTACTTGCGAAAATTTGGATTTGGGCAAGTCACCGCATTAGATACGCCTGAAGCGATTGTGGGTGTTCTGCCCACTGCTGAATGGAAGCGCGCCACCTTGAATGAGCCTTGGTATCCAGGTGATTCAGTTAATATGAGTATTGGTCAGGGCTATTTAGTGGTGACACCTATTCAGCTAGCAATCGCTGCAAAAGTGTTGGCAAATCGGGGAGAGTGGCGACAGCCCCGGCTATTAAAGGGTGTGCTGGACAGAACGGAAGAGGGTGAAAGACTCAGCCTGCCTGAAGACATTGTGAATTCAAGGCCTGTGCCAGAAAATGTTGAAGTGAATGATCCTCGTTATTGGGACCCTATCATTAAAGGTATGGTCGATGTAGTGCATGGCCCAACGGGAACGGCTAGACGGGTTGGTCAAGGAATGCAGTATCAGATGGCCAGTAAAACGGGTACTGCTCAGGTAGTGGCGTTGCCTGATGATGGGCGCTACAAGCCTGAAGAGTTGAGTGAGCGAAATCGAGATCATGCCCTTTTCATTGCGTTTGCTCCGGTGGATGATCCGCAAATTGCACTCGCCGTTGTCGTCGAAAATGGTGGTGGTGGATCCAGTGTTGCCGCTCCAATCGCTCGACAAATAATGGATGCCTGGTTGTTGGATGAATACGGGGAGGAAGAGGAGCTAGGTGATGGTGAGTCGTGATTTTCAGAGAACCATGCCGGGAGCCAGTACTCACTTTCGTAAAGCGCCCAGCTTATGGAGCTATACGCATTTAGATGCGTGGCTTTTGTTGTTGGTTTTAATGCTCTGTGGTTATGGGTTGTTTATTCTGTATAGCGCCTCCGGTCAAGATATCGGTGACGTAAAGCGCCAGGCGATACGCATGGGCGCGGGTCTGTTTATGTTGGTGTTCTTGGCGCAGGTAAAGCCTCGAACCTTGATGAGCCTGACGCCTTGGTTGTATTTGTTTGTATTGGCTTTATTAATTGCAGTCATGTTTTTTGGCGTCTCCGCTAAAGGAGCGCAGCGCTGGCTTCCCTTGCCCGGATTTCGATTTCAGCCATCCGAGCTCATGAAGCTTGTGTTGCCCATGGCCATTGCTGCTTATTTGGTCAGGGAACAGTTACCCCCAAGCCTAAAGCAGATTGTTATTGCCGTTGTGATAATGGCGATACCCGCGGCTTTGATTATGAAACAGCCGGATCTTGGTACCAGTTTGTTGATCGCCTCTTCTGGGGTGTTTGTGCTACTGCTGTCTGGGTTGTACTGGCGTTATGTGATTGCGGCTTTAGCCTTGATAAGTGCGTCATTACCCGTATTGTGGGCATTTATGAAGGGCTATCAACAACAGCGCGTGTTGACCTTTTTAAATCCTGAAAGTGACCCCTTGGGTGCCGGTTGGAATATAATTCAATCCAAAACTGCGATTGGATCAGGTGGTCTTTCAGGTAAAGGCTGGTTACAGGGTACACAGTCTCAATTAAACTTTTTACCGGAATCACATACCGATTTTGTCATCGCCGTTGTTGGAGAAGAGTTAGGTTTTTATGGTATTGCTTTTCTGCTTTTACTCTACCTGTTGATCATATTCAGAGGCATGATTTTAGCAATGCGTGCACATGATCGCTTTGCTCGACTTCTGGCTGGCAGTATTATCTTAACCTTTTTTGTATATGTGCTGGTCAACATTGGTATGGTAACTGGATTACTACCGGTAGTGGGCGTTCCATTGCCCATGATAAGCTATGGCGGTACATCGATAGTGACGCTGATGTCAGGATTTGGTATTTTGATGGCGGTAGGAACACATGCTCAGCGCCCAACATAACACATACTGGCTAGATCTAAACTGGGTTGTGTCCTACATAGCCTCATTCGAGAGACGACTATGTTTCAGTGCTACAGGTGCTGAATAGAGGAATATGATGCGCTGGTTCGTTGTTATTAGTCTGACTTTACTGCTAGTGAGTGGCTGCTCAACTCGGCAGGATACGGGGAAGGTCGCTAAAGGTCCAACAGAAAAACCGACCAACTACGGTCGTTACAGTATGGCGTATGATAAAGCGCCCATAAACCCGCCAGATGTCAGTCAGGTTCCTGATGCTGTCCCCCGTTATGAGCCCCCTAGTCGTGGAGGAAACCGAAGCCCGTACGAAGTGTTTGGTCAAACCTATACTGTTTTGCCGACAGCAGAGGGTTATCAAGAACAGGGTATTGCCTCTTGGTATGGCCAAAAGTTTCATGGCCATCTCACCTCTAACGGTGAGGTGTACGATATGTTTGAAATGACCGCGGCTCATCGAAGTCTGCCATTACCAACATTTGCGCGAGTGACCAATCTTGATAACGGTCGATCAGTCATTGTACGGATTAATGATCGCGGTCCCTTTCATGAAGACAGAATCATTGACCTCTCTTATGCCGCTGCCTACCGCTTGGATATTCTTCAACAGGGCACAGGGCGTGTTGAAGTGACGGCCATAACGCCGGAACCTCCGGGTAAGCAAATGGTGGCATCAGACTCGCCACAGGTCTCAGGTGCAACTCCCAGCACAACCAACCAAAGCTTGAGGGCTTCACACGATAAGCGCTTCCTGCAAGTAGGTGCCTTTTCTACCCAAGATGCCGCACAAAGAGCACAGCAACGACTTCAGTCTCTTTCTAATGGGTTTCCTGTCGGAATTTATAGTGCCTCACCATCCGGTTCAACGGTATATCGTGTTAAGATAGGGCCCTTGAACGTTGGAGAGCCATTGGATAGTCTACTCTCAAGCTTGTTGAATGCAGGTTTTTATCAACCGCATTTAGTTGCTGAGCCCTAAGTTGACGACTCCTAAGATTGAACTTGGCCAATTGTTTATGGTCTACGAACCGCACCTGATCACTATAATTTAAGCAAAAGGGACGCCCTACGGATGTTATCAAGAAGTTTTACTCGCCTTTTTTTGGTTTTCATCTCCAGCCTTTTATTCGTTGTCCAGGTTCAGGCGGCTATGATTCCTGCACCTCCCCAAATTCCGGCGCGTTCCTATATTGTGATGGACGCCGCAACAGGCCAGGTCATTTTGTCAAAAAATGAGCATGATCGTTACCCGCCAGCCAGTCTTGTGAAGATTATGACCAGCTATATTGTTGAGTTGGAGCTGATCAGAGGCAACCTGTCGGAAGACGAAATGGTATCAGTTAGTGAAAAAGCTTGGCGCACCGGCGGTTCACGTATGTTTATCCAGGAAGGTCGCCAAGTCCCTCTAATTGACCTGCTTAGGGGCGTGATTATTTCATCGGGAAATGATGCTTCTGTAGCGCTGGCTGAGCATGTCGCTGGCAGTGAAGCCGCCTTTGCTGATTTAATGAATCAACATGCGCAACGTTTGGGGATGGTCAACACCCATTTTGAAAACTCCACAGGTTTACCTGCAGACAATCAGTACTCTAGTGCCTACGATCTGGCTTTATTATCCAGGGCGTTGGTAGAAGATTCGTACCAGTATTACCCTATCTATGCTGAAAAGTATTTTGAGTTTAATGATATACGTCAGCCAAATCGTAATCGTCTATTATGGCGAGACGACAGTGTTGATGGAATCAAAACTGGCCATACCTCAGAGGCAGGTTACTGTTTAGTTGCCTCTGCTAAGCGTGATGACATGCGCCTTATTTCAGTGGTAATGGGCTCTGCCAGTGAGGCCAGTCGCGCTCAAGAAACGCAACAGTTACTCAATTACGCCTTCCGCTTTTTTGAAACGGCACCGCTCTATTCAGCGGGTCAAATGATCAGCCAGCAACGCGTTTGGGGTGGCCAGCTGGATGAAGTGCAATTGGGTGTCTCGGAAAACCTAGCCCTGACTATACCACGTGGGCAAAAAGATAATTTAGAGGTGATACTTGATCTGCCTCGTCATATCGAAGCTCCATTGGCTGAAGGCGAAACGATCGGTCAAGTGATTGTTTCCTTAGATGGCGAAGTCGTCAGTGAAACCGCGTTAGTAGCGCTTCAATCCGTTGAACAAGCGGGTATATTTAAGCGTTTGTGGCATAGTGTACTAAAATTCTTTAGTGGCTTCTTCAACTCATGAAGTGAACGAGATTAATGACCGATACACCTGAAGCACCCAAAATAGAATTTCCTTGTGCCGATTACCCTATCAAGGTTGTCGGTAATAATGCTGATGATTTTTATGCTTTTGTCGTTGAAACGGTACAGCAGTTTGATCCTGAGCTAGATCTACAAAAAGTCTCCGTTCAGGATAGCCGCAATGGCCGCTTCCGCTCAGTAAGATTAAAAATAACAGCGACAGGTGAGGCGCAACTACAAGCTTTGTTTGAAGCTCTTAAGGCCTCTGGCCGTATCCATATGGTACTGTAATTGGCCGATCTGATTGTTCGTTCCTTGGGTTTGCAGTCCTATTTGCCGATCTGGCAAGAAATGCAAACCTTTACCGATACGCGTGATGCGCAAACACCTGATGAGATCTGGGTGCTTGAGCACCATCCTGTGTTCACTCAAGGGCAAGCGGGTAAGCCGGAACATCTGCTCAACCCCAGTAACATCCCTGTGATACAAACAGACAGGGGAGGCCAGGTTACCTATCACGGACCTGGTCAGTTAGTGGTTTATCTATTGTTAGATTTACGTCGTCTTAAGATCGGTGTTCGCGATGTGGTTACCTTGATGGAGACTGCTGTGATTGATCAATTTGCACGCATAGGTATAAACGCGAAAGCAAAAGAGGATGCCCCCGGTGTCTACGTGAAGGGTGAAAAAGTCGCATCGCTCGGTTTGCGCGTGAGACGAGGTTGCACCTTTCACGGTTTGGCATTAAATGTGGATATGGATTTAATGCCTTTCCAGCAGATTAACCCCTGTGGCTATGCAGGGTTACAAATGACGCAGGTTGCGCACTTTGCTCCTAATGTGAAGATTGCAGAGTTGAGCGATAGTTTGGTTAACTATTTTACGACCCATTTAGGTTATCAAACCATCGAGCACTGTCAAACGCTATTGAGTGATGTTACTCAACTGCGTTCATGAATGTTTGAACGATATCATTCATGCATACCAATCCGATCATTTCGTTATCATTCACCACTATCACACGTTTGACGCGTTGATTGGTCATGAGGCTGGCAAGGTGTTTAACAGATAAGCTTTTACCTACAGTGATCACTGGCTTAGCACACACATCGTAAACATTGATGAGATCAATATCGCCACTTTCAGCAACAACGGTTTTCATAATGTTGGTATAGGTGATTAAGCCATAAGCATCATGGTCAGACGTCTTTTCAACGACCAACGATTTAAGCTTATGTTGTTTCATCAGACTGAGTGCTTCACGTAAGGGAGCAAAGGGTGAAATGGTAACAACCTTGGTGATCATTACATCATTGACCAGCATAGAGCGCTTTCCTCTTTAAAGTGTATCTTTAAGGTGTTGTTCAAATTTAGCAAGTTGTGAGAGATCTATCCCACCTAAATGTTCTAAGGGTATAGTAAAGACTACGCCATGTGAGTCGTTATTTTCTTTGTCAACAATCAGTGCTTGAAGCGCTTTCAGTATTTCAAGCGATAAGCCTTTTTCAAGTACCATGATCACTATAGATTGACTGCCTTCATAGGTCATACCAAAAAATGTTTTCTTGGCATTATTGCCAATACCTCGGCCTGATATAAGTGTAATACCTCCCGCGCCCAGTTCTCTGGAGGCATCAATGACCTTTTGTTCATAGTCTTCAGAGACAATTGCGGCAAGTAAAGAAAATTTCATATCGTTTTCCTATTCAGTTTATTCAGCCAGTCAACAGCGATGGCGTAACACATCACTGTGACGATCGGAAAGATAGAGGCAAATGCGATGAGGCCAAAGCCATCAATAAGAACATTCCGACCCTCAATGTGTGTAGCAAGACCGATTCCTAATGCCGTGACTAGCGGTACAGTTACTTCAGATGTGGTAACGCCACCAAGATCAAATGCTAAGGCAACTATATACTTTGGACAGAGAGCTGTAAGTAAGATAACCAGTGTGTACCCGCCGATGATGAAATAGTGGATGGAACCACCCGTAATTAATCTGAAAACGCCAATGGTAATGCCAACGGCAACTCCGATCGCAACAAGAATACGAATCATGTTGCCCTTAATTTTACCGGAAGCAGCCTCTTCAGCTTGTTGACCTACCGCAATTAAAGCAGGTTCAGCCATCGTTGTTGCAAAACCTATCATAAATGCAAATAAGTAAATAAAGGCAAAGCTGTTCAAACCTATCAATTGTTCGGCCATGCTGGTGCCAATAGGGAACAAGCCTATCTTAAGTCCCACCACAAAAGCATAGAGGCCTATAATCACTAGCAGGAAGCCAAATGCTATTTTAGGTGGGTTGGATAATGGGCGTTTCAGCACGATATACTGAAAAAATAAAATAGTGATCAGTATAGGTAGGACATCTCGAAACATCGTTAAGAGGTCAATTAAACCCTGAATGATCGGATGTCTTACAGCCTGTTCAGCGCCGTTAATGAGTAGGGCAGCTGTGCTATCTAGATCATCAGTTGAATAGACCACAATACCGTATAGCTGAACACTGATCATCGGTACCATAACGGCTAAAGCGACTAAACCAAAACCATCTATTAAGGGGTTACGGCCACGAATAGATGATGCTAGCCCTATCCCTAAAGCGGCAATGAGTGGAACTGTAACAATATTGGTTGTAACACCGCCAGAGTCATAGGCCAAACCCACGATCTCTTCGGGGGCGAAAAAGGTAACGCCTACCACGGTGATATAACCGATGATCATATACCAGTGAATCGGGTGACCAAAGATAATGCGAAAGACACCCAATGCGATAACACAGCCAACTGAAATGGCAACCAGTAGTCTAAGCACTAAAGCATCTATACGGCCATCGCTAATCTCTTGAGCTTGGCTAGCAACAGCGATCAAGGCTGGCTCAGCGACAACAGCTGAAAAACCTAACGCAAAACCAAAGCTTAGTAAAATAGGTACGGAACCTTTTTTTGCAAACTGGTTTGAAAGGCTTTTCCCGACAGGAAAAATGCTAAGTTCCAACCCTTGCAAAAATAGCGCGACACCCACCGCAACGATTAATAAGCCAAATGCCATGCTAAGACTGTTATCTGGCAGCTGTTGCAAGATAGCGATTTGAAAAAATAACACAACCACAAGAATCGGTAATAGATTCTTTAGGGCATGAAGAAAAGCATGCGAAAAACTTTTTAGATACAGCAACGCAGGATCACCAGCAGGGACTTGTTAAATAAGGTTAGTTTTTAGTGATCTTTCAGACCGCTTAAAACTAAGTCATCATAGTTAATAATACCAATGATTTCATCATCTTTATTCACAACCGGTGCCATTGTAAGACCAAATTTATCGAATAAACGCGCACAAAAGCGTATCTGCATCTTGTCTCTAACCGTTAAAACCGGCTTGGACATGATTTCATAAATATTGACACGATCTGGAGATAAATTAGGCGCTAATACCTTTTTGGCGATATCGGAAAGCAAGACTAAGCCATATTCATCATGCTCATCACGTTTAGAAACAATCAGTGCTTTGGCTTCAGTCTGTTGCATCAACTTTACGGCATCGGCGACTGTTACTAAACCATCGATCGAATGAAAGTTTTGGCTCATCACATCGGCAGCAATTTTATGGTTTTTGAGTGGCATCTTTTACTCCTCGTTAGTTTCAAAATGCTCTGCAATGGACTTGATCTGGTGTTTTACCCCAAGAGCATCTTCTACATCCAACTGAAGAGCGATGCCCGTACCTGGCGAGTCATCAAACTCACCCACTTCGGCAATTTTTTCTAAAATCTTACGGCAACGATGCTCTTCAACCAATAAAAGCAGAACGTCACGGCTACTGGTGATTTCAAGTCCAAAGACACCGCGTGTTTTCTTTAGGCCCTCGCCACGAGCATTATTAATGATTGTCGCGCCTGTTGCTCCGGCATCACGCGCAGCGTCGAGTAATGCATCGGTTTTATCATCATCGACAAACGCTAAAATGAGTTTAAAGCGCATTTTCGTCTCCTAGTGTGTTGAGTCATGACTCTTTTTTAAGCTGGTTGCGTTTTTCTAACCATTCCGCTATTTGTGCATATCCCATGACCGTAATAATAGGGAATAAACAAGCTAGTGCGATCATGCCAAAACCATCCATTAATGGGTCCCTGCCAGGTATTGAGTTGGCTAGCCCCAACCCCAATGCTGCGATAATGGGCACAGTAATGGTTGACGTGGTGACGCCACCGGAATCAAAAGCCAAGGGTATAATGCTTTTGGGTGATCGGAGCGTTTGAATGATCACCAATACATAAGCGCCTAAAATGAAACCCTGTAACGGAAGTCCCATCACGATACGCCAGGACCCCAGTGTAATGCCTATAGCCATACCCAATGCAACTGCAATTCTTAATATAAAGGGGTTGATTGTGCCACCTGAAATTTCACCGGCTTTGATGGAAACTGCAATCAATGATGGCTCGGCGATCGTTGTGCTGGCTCCGATGGTAAAAGCAAAAATATAGACCCAGTAATAGTCACTCCAGTGGCGCTGAACACCATCAGCTAGAGCGGGTAAGAATGCTTCCGATGTCAACTGCTCAGCCATCATGCTACCCATGGGAAATAGGGCTTTCTCGAGGCCGAGTAAAAACAGACTTAAACCAAGCAACACCAGTACAAAACCAAGCAATACTTGTGGTAAATGATGCACTTTTTTTCGGATCACTAGGTACTGAAAGCCAAAAATAATCGCAATAATCGGAGCGATATCGAGAGATGTGCTGATTAAAATGCTAATAAAATCCATAGTGACCTCTAGAGTAAAATCAGCCCATAGCTCAATACAAAAATGATCGGCATGACAGACGCTAAAGCGATAAGGCCAAATCCATCAAGCATAGGGTTACGACCTTTAATAGAAGCGGCCAGTCCCACCCCTAGGGCAGTTACCAGTGGAACGGTAATGGTAGATGTGGTGACACCTCCTGAGTCATAAGCGATTCCAACAATTTCCGTGGGTGCAAACAGCGTGAGTATCATGACAACTACATAGCCAGCAATAATGAGATAATGTAGCGGCCACCCCTTCAAGATGCGTAATACACCCAACAGAACGGCACTACCAACTGAAATAGCGACGACCAAACGCAATTCAAATGCAAAACGTTGTTGGGCAGAGGTTGATGAGTCAATCATGCCACCAGCGGATACAATTTCCGATGCTTTACCCGCGACGGCAATGAGTGCGGGTTCTGCAATGGTGGTGCCAAAACCAAGTGCAAAAGCAAAAACCATTAAGCTAATGACAGAGGATTTTTTGGCAAAGGCGTGTGCAAGGCTCTCGCCCATTGGGAAAAGGCCAATTTGCAATCCTTTAATAAATAGCGTCAAGCCTATCAATACGGATAGGAGTCCAAGCCATAAATCAACAAAACTGATGCCGTCAGGTAATGGCTGTCGAATGACAATGAGTTGAAAAAAAGCCATAACCAACAAGACAGGGATTAAATCTCTAAAACTATCCCTAGCCTGTTTTACAAATGAGAGAAGTAAATCGTTCAAAAATCATCCTTAAGATCGTTAGGGCATGGGGAGTTTCTTTTCTAGTTCAGCTATATGTTCTTTGAGTCCCAGCGCTTTATCGACATCTATCTGTAAAGCAATGCCTGTATTCAGAGACTCATCCATTTCACCGGCCTCAACAATGGCCTCTAAAATGTCATCTGCACGGCGGCTTTCACTCAGAATTAACACGACAGCTCTGGGTTCAAGGATTTCAAACCCAAGTATGCCTATCACTTTATGAAGTCCTTGCCCTTGAGCATTATTGATAATTGTAGCTCCGGTGGCTCCAGCAGTTCGTGCAGTCTGCATTACGCGTTCAGTTTTGTCTGCATCAACAAACGCCATAATGAGTTTGAATTGCATAGGGTTCTCCAGTGACACGTCCAGTCTCTAACAGTCTTACTTTGAGCATAGCAGAAATTTTGTGTGATTTATTGTTGTATCTCAAAAGAAAGAAACGATTTTATTTCCTTAGACTCTATACTGATACTACAGACTGTTAAGTGTAAGGCAGGTGTAGATGTTGGATCTCAATTACGTGTCACTGTTTGATGAGTTTGCGCTGATGCTGGCTGTATCGGTCAGTGTCGGGTTGTTGGCGATTCGATTAAAGCAACCATTAATTGTGGCCTTTATTGCTGTGGGTATCCTGTTAGGCCCTGCGGTACTCGGTTGGGTAGAGAAGAGTTACTCAATGGAGTTGCTGGCTGAGTTTGGCATAGCGTTACTCTTATTTGTGGTTGGTCTGCGCTTGGATTTGCATTTAATCAAAACGATGGGACCTGTGTCTTTGGCGACAGGCTTAGGTCAGATCAGTTTTACCACCTTCTTTGTATTTCTCATCTGCATGAGTTTAGGCATGTCGGTAACAACCGCTATCTACATTGCAGCGGCGATGAGCTTTTCGAGTACGATTATTATCGTCAAGCTACTGTCTGATAAGCGTGAGATAGACTCATTACATGGACGTATCGCCATAGGCTTTTTAATTGTGCAAGACATCATGGTGGTTATCGCCATGATTGTTATTACGGCCTTTGGTGCTGTAGGTGTGAATACTCACTTGGGTTATGAAGTGATTGGCGTGTTTGCTAAAGGTGTGTTTTTAATAGCACTGGTGGGTGTGTTGATTAAGTATGTATTACCTAGAGTGCTATTTCATATTGCCGCTTCAACGGAGTTGTTAGTTCTCTTTTCAATAGCCTTTGCTGTGGGTTTTGCCGCCTTTAGTGACTTGATTGGGTTTAGTAAAGAAGTGGGTGCTTTCTTGGGAGGCATTGCGTTGGCTTCCTCGAATTACAGAGAAGCGATTGGCTCACGGCTAACCAGCGTACGTGATTTCCTATTACTCTTTTTCTTTATCTCGTTGGGGGCGCAATTAAACATATCTGAGCTTGGCAGTCAGTTACCAACCGCTTTGCTGTTATCGATCTTTGTACTCGTGGGTAATCCATTGATTGTTTTAACGATTATGGGAATTATGGGGTTCAGGCGACGTACAGGCTTTTTATCAGGCCTCGCGGTTGCGCAAATCAGTGAGTTCTCATTGATTTTAGCCGCACTAGGGCTTTCTCTCGGTCATATTGATGTTGAAACAGCGGGGCTAATTACGTTGGTGGCATTAATCACCATTGCTACGTCAACTTACATGATTATCTACTCCCATCGCTTATTTGAGCGTTTATCCCCTTTACTTAAGGCTTTTGAGCGGTCGAATCCTTTTCAAGAAGAGCGACTGGAAATTAGCAATCATGAACAACTCCCCGATACCATTGTTTATGGTTTGGGTCGCTTTGGTAAAAACCTCGCTTTGGATCTTTCATCACAAGGCAGAAAAGTTCTCGGTATCGACTTTGATCCTATGGTTATAAAAAAATGGACCTCTACGGAGGTTCCGGTGTATTACGGTGATGCCGAAGATCCTGGGTTTTTACTGTCGATTCCGTTGCAGCAAGTAGATTGGGTTGTGAGCACGATCACTGATAAGCACATTAACAAGGTTTTGATCAATGCTCTCAGGTCTGAGGGCTATCAAGGAAAAATAGCCATTACCTTGCACAAAAAGGTACCAAAAGCGGAGCTGGGCCTACAAGAAGGAGATGTAATTTTTCTTCCATATCAACAGGCTGCACAAAGAACAGCGCATTTCATATCGAATCAAGATAAATATGATTGGTAAGCCAGAAAACATATGATACATTTACTCCCAAGAATAATAATTTCATGGAATAAAGTGCATGTTCTAGCTCATGGCAAGCATGGGTAAGGGGGAAATCTTGACCGCGCTTTGGGATAAATACGTTCAGCAAGCTATACATTTAAGACGCGAATTACATAAGCAACCAGAGTTGACCTGGCAGGAAGAGGCTACAGCCGCACGTATTCGTGAAGAGCTGACGGCCTTGGGCATTGCATGGGAGCCCTGTGCTGAATTTGGCACATTGGGTAGGCTTGCTGTGGATAAAACAGGCCCGCATATTGCGCTTCGTGGTGATATTGATGCACTACCCATTGATGAAAAAAGTGGTATGCCGTGGAGTTCACAAAAGCAAGGCTGTATGCATGCCTGTGGCCATGATGGTCACACTGCCACCTTAATGATGGCTGCCTATTGGTTGAAAGCGCATGAAGATCAGCTTCCCGGTCCTGTCACACTGGTGTTTCAACCAGCTGAAGAAGGTGGGCATGGTGCCTTGCGAATGATTGAAGAAGGCGCTCTGTCAGGCGTCGATATGATCTATGGCTGGCATAACTGGCCTGCCATTCCTTATGGTCAAGCAGTGTGTCCGGAAGGGCCTGTGATGGCTGGTAATGGTACTTTTAAGCTGACGGTAACTGGGCAAGGTGGGCACTCCAGTCAACCGGAAGTGTGTCATGATCCAGTGTTAGCTGCTTCGGCCATTGTGGTGGCGTTACAGCAAGTGGTCAGTCGCCGGCTACCACCACAAGACTCAACGGTTTTGAGTATCACCTCGATTGATGGTAGAAGCTCTCCAACAGTGATTCCTGACCAGGTTGTGATTGAAGGTGGTTTTAGAATTGCCCAGCCTGCTAATCGTCAACGTTTGGGTGAGTTGATTGAAGAAATAGCAGGCTCTACGGCTCGCGCCTATGGGACACAATGCCATGTAGAGATGTTTCCACGTTATGATGCAACCATTAACCATGCTAAGCAGGCTGCGTTATATCGTGATGCACTAGCAGAAGAGTTTGGTGATGGTGTGATAAGTCAAACGACGCCTTTACCCATTATGGCTTCTGAAGATTTTAGTTATTACTTGAAAGAGATACCGGGTGCATTTGCACTGATTGGTAGCGATGATGGTCAATTGCAACACAGTAGACCTTGCCATAATGCGCAGTATGATTTTAATGACGCATTGATTAATCGGGTGGCAAGAGTCTATGCCCGACTTGTTGGGGCTCCGGTTCCGGAGCACTCATCATGAATACACAGTAGAAGTCCTACTGCTGTAAAGCCGAATCACTGTTTTCCCAGTGATTCACATTAACACCTGCTGAGAAACAATAATCATAGATCACTCAGCAGTATCACTAACGGGTTTAACCCCAGTCATATGAAGGAGGATTTCCATGCAAGTTTTTGAAAAGTGGGAATCAGAAATCCGCGGCTACTGCCGTATCTATCCAACTGTGTTTAAGTCTGCTTCAAATGCCCGTCAGGTCGATGAAGCAGGTAAGTCATATATTGACTTTTTTGCGGGAGCGGGGGTGCTGAACTTCGGTCACAACAACCCTAAAATGAAAGAAGCATTGATCGACTTTATCAATGCTGACGGCGTTGCACACAGTCTTGATACCAGTACTACGGTTAAACGGGACTTTATTCAGGCATTTGCAGATACCATTCTTGTTCCTAGAGGCTGGGATCATAAAATGCAATTTATGGGGCCAACCGGCACCAATGCTGTAGAAGCAGCATTGAAGTTGGCTCGACGTGTGACTGGTCGTAAGACAGTGGTAGCTTGTACCCATGGTTTCCATGGTATGACTCTTGGCTCGTTGGCATTGACTGCCAATAGTTACTTCCGAAATGCTGCGGGTGTTCCCTTGGATCATGTTGTCCGTATGCCGTTCGGTTGCAATAAGCCATGTCGTGGCTGCAAGTTGGGTTGTGGAACTTCAACAGTGGATCAGCTTAGAGCGCAGTTTGAAGATAGCTCCAGTGGTTTAGAGCCACCTGCCGCATTTGTTGTTGAGCCTATACAGGCAGAAGGTGGTGTCCATGTTGCAAGTCAAGAATGGCTATTAGCTGTACAGCAATTGGCTAAAGACTTGGGTGCGCTATTTATTCTTGATGATATTCAAGCAGGTTGTGGTCGTACCGGCACCTACTTCAGCTTTGATGGTATGGGTCTGGATCCAGATATTGTTACCTTGGCGAAAGGTATTGGTGGCTTTGGTACCCCCTTAGCTATGAACCTTGTCAAGCCTGAGCATGATAAGCATTGGTCTCCTGGTGAGCATACGGGTACTTTCCGTGGACAAGGTTTCTCATTTGTTGCTGGTAAGGTGGCGATGGAATATTTCCAAAATGACACCTTAATGAATGAAGTGAAGCGTAAAGGCGAGCAAATGGCTACGGCGCTAAATAAGCTTGCTGATGCCAGTAATGGTGCGTGGCAAGTGCGCGGTAAAGGCATGATGCAAGGTATAGATATTGGCGACAGCGCATTATCTAAAGCAATCGTGACAGAGTGCTTTAATCGCGGACTGTTATTGGGTGGTTGTGGCACAGGTGGTCAAGTAATCAAGATGATTCCACCGTTAACCATTCCAGATGAAGACTTGACTCAAGGACTTGAAATCTTTGCTGAAGCAGTGAAAGCAGCTCAGGAGGCTCTATGACAGAGAACGTGGTTGAGGTAATCAACCCAGCAACGGGTGAAAAACTTCAAGACTCACCCGTTTTAGATGCGACCGCTCGTGAAGCGGCTTTAGTCAAAGCAAGAGAAGCATACAATAGTTGGAAACTGACCAGTTATGCTGAACGCGCTCAGGTGCTGAAAGCCGTTGCTGCGAAGATGCGTGAAGAAGTCGAGACGCTCGCACCCCTGATGACCCTGGAAATGGGCAAGCCCATCAAAGAGGCAAGAGGTGAGGTGTTAAAAGCTGCTTGGTGTGCTGAACATTATGCAGAACAAGCTGAAACCTATTTAACGCCCATGACATTAGAATCTGATGCATCGCATAGCTATGTTCAATATCTTCCTTTAGGTACGGTATTGGGTATATTGCCATGGAATGCTCCGTTTTGGTTGGCATTTCGTTTCTGTGCACCGGCTATCATGGCAGGCAATACCTGCTTGATGAAGCATGATCTTCATGTGCCGGCCAGTGCTAAAGCGATTGCGGATCTGTTTACTCAAGTTGGTGCCCCCGAAGGATTAATGCAAAATGTGCCGATGGATAATGCATCCATTGAAGCCGTGATTCGAGATCCCAGAGTGCAAGCGGTTTCCTTAACAGGCTCGGATCGTGCAGGAAGCGCAGTTGCCGCGATTACGGGATCAGAAATTAAACCCGTCGTACTAGAGTTAGGGGGGTCAGACCCTTGCATCGTGTTAGCTGATGCTGATCTTGAAAAGGCGGCGGACGTGATTACCTTGTCACGTATTATCAATGCTGGACAATCCTGTATTGCGGCCAAGAGAATCATCGTTGAAGCCTCTGTTTACGATAAAATGGTTGGGCTTTTGGAAGAGCGTTTGGCGAAGCTTAAAATGGGTAATCCTGCAGAAGAGTCGACCGATGTTGGTCCAATGGCACGTGATGACTTGCGTCAAAATCTTCACCGTCAGGTAGAAGAAACCAAGCAATCAGGTGCGCGTTGTCTGTTGGGTGGTGAGCTACCCGAAGGTGATGGCTTCTTTTACCCTGTTACGCTTCTCGCTGATGTAGAGCCAGGCATGACTGCGGCTGTGGAAGAAACTTTCGGTCCAGTTGCGGTGGTGATGAAAGCGAAAGATGTCGATGAAGCGATTGCCATTGCAAATGACAGTCGTTATGGCTTGGCGGCAGGGCTCTGGACTGATAAAGCCCGAGGTGAGCAGCTGGCTCGTCGAATTGAAGTGGGTCAAGTCGCTGTTAACGGCATAGTGAAGACTGATCCTCGTCTACCCAGCGGCGGTATTAAAGCCTCTGGGTTAGGTCGAGAGCTGGGCCCGCAAGGGATTCAGGAGTTTGTTAACGCACAGCAGATTTGGTTAGGTTAACTGTAATCTCGCTTTTCTAAATTTAAAAAACCGACAAGTGCTGTTATTAAGGCTTGTCGGTTTTTTTTTTTGATAAGTATACGTGGCGTGTTTGCACTTAAGTCGAAAGGGAGAGTATGGTTTTGTCGGGTGGGGCCATGTTATAGTGTTTTAATCGTTCTACACACATTCATCGGGAGAGATCGCTCAGTGAAGCGGCGCCGAAGGAGCAACCGCCCCGGAAACTCTCAGGCAAACGGACCGATGACTGTTTACAGAACTCCGAAGAGTTGCCAACTTAATGGCACACCGAAGGAGCAAGCACCTACCAGCGTGTGAATCTCTCAGGTACCGCGACGGAGGGGGTGGCGTTTATGAATCGTAAACGTCTAAACCCTAATGTTAGATTCGGAGTTGTCTTATGCAGTCCATCGCAGTAATTGGCGGCGGTATTACCGGCGTCACGTCAGCTTATGCGCTCGCTAAGCGAGGCTACCAAGTTACCCTTTTTGAAAAACAGCGCTACGTTGCTATGGAAACCTCTTTTGCCAACGGTGGTCAGTTATCTGCTTCAAATGCTGAGGTATGGACCTGCTGGTCTACTATTGTTAAAGGTCTTAAATGGATGCTTCAGCGTGATGCGCCATTACTAGTGAATCCAACACCTTCATGGCATAAGTTAAGCTGGTTTGCAGAATTTATCGCCGCTATTCCTCATTATGAACAAAATACAACTGAAACAGCGCGCATGGCGATTGCTGCGCGAGAATTGTTGTTTAGTTGGGCAAAAGAGGAACAGATCGACTTTGATCACTCGGAAAAAGGTATATTACATTTTTACCGAGACAAAGCAGGATTTGAGCACGCACAGCAGGTCTCAAAACTACTGGCTAAGGGAGGACTTGTTCGAGAAACCTTATCACCCAGTGATATCCGAAGAATAGAGCCCGCTTTGCAAGGTGACTATTATGGCGGATTTTTAACGCCAAGTGACTCGACGGGTGACATTCACAAATTTACTCAAGGCTTAGCCAATGCTTGTGAGCGTTTAGGCGTTGATTGTTTATATGAGCAAAATGTGCAACAAGTAAAAGCAAGCCATCAAGGAGCTATGATTACGACGCAGTCTGTTGAAGGTGAATCGCAGGAGCATCATTTTGATGCCGTGGTCATTTCGGCGGGTGTTGCGAGTCGCAAACTTGCTTCACAACTAGGTGATCGCGTTAACATTTATCCAGTCAAAGGTTACTCAATTACGGTGAACCTTCTGGATGAGCAAAGCCAGGTTTCAGCGCCAATGGTAAGTTTACTGGATGATGAAACGAAGCTAGTTACCAGTCGTTTAGGGAGAGATAGATTCCGTGTCGCAGGCACAGCAGAATTTAATGGTGTTAATAAAGATATTCGAGCGGATCGCATCAAACCCTTAGTTGACTGGGTGAATCTTTGCTTTCCTGGTGTTAATACTCGTAGTGTTGTTCCATGGGCTGGTCTTCGGCCGATGATGCCAAATATGATGCCTAAGGTCGGACAAGGGCGATGGTCTCGAGTGTTCTATAACACGGGTCACGGGCACTTAGGATGGACGTTGAGTGCAGTCACGGCTCACATGCTAGCTGAGGTGATTGATCAGGAGTCTCGCTCACCTCAACTCATTCCAGCTTAACTGGAGGCGTTTTTCCAAAAAGTCGACTTTAGTCTGGCTTCTGTGGCTGAGTCGGCTAATTGGCTACTTTTGATGTTCCAATCGCAATCATTGTGATGAATCCAGACCTGGCCGTTTTTTAGCTCAATGCTTGTAATCGGTTTCAGGTCTTGACGGTCTTGAGCGGTATAGATATTTAATAACTCATTATCAAGTATCCATACGGTGTCATTCACTTCAACCGCAATCACGGTATGAGGCTCAATTTCAAATCCGCTTGGCGTAACGTGCTGTGCATGAGTAATCATCATTTTGGCATCAGGGTAGCGCTGACGTACGAGCTGATACTTGGCGATAGCGGATTGATAGTAGCGTTGCTTACCGTGGCTACTGCGTTGGTATTCAAGATTCACATGCTGGTTGATGACGCGAAGTTCTTCAATATCTACTGCCATTACAATGTGACTTACAAGCGATAGTGCTAAAAAAATCATGCCGATAAAGACTGCTCGCATTTTCATGACCCTTACTGCTCAATGACGACAGAGTGCATAGTCTACTGCTCGGCATTTGGGCGCAATAAAAAAAGCGCCAAGTGATGACTTAGATCAAAAGGAAAATGCCTGTCGTCAGATAAGCCGAAAGAGGTATGTTTGGTGCTCCGGGTGACTGCTGTTTGGGTAAAAACTTGCACCTTCCAATCAAAACTGTATGCTTAAAGGGTCTGCAGTCGAAGAAGCAGTTTTTGTATATGCATAATTTTATTGATTTTTTTATGCAGTATTTAATACAAAAACAGCCTCTTGGATGGTTAGTTTTTGTCATCAATGAGGAGTTCACTAGATGCGTAAGACACTTTTAAGCGCTGTTTTTTGTTCATTAACCCTGCCTGTTATGGCTCATGCGAATTGTGGTGATGTGTCAATAACCGAAATGAATTGGGCTTCAAACACTATTGTAACCAGTGTCGCTAAATTCATTATGGAAGAAGGTTATGGTTGCAGTGTAACGGTTGTACCCTCTGATACTGTACCTGCTGTCACTTCCGTAGCTGAAAACGGAGAGCCAGATATCATTACTGAGCTTTGGCTTAATTCCACAGGTGAAGTCTATAGTCGACTTGAAGCTGAAGGCCGAGTTCAGCGCCTCGGGAATGTACTCACTCCCGGTGGTGTTGAAGGTTGGTGGATACCCACTTACTTAGTTGAAGCACATCCGGAACTTGCGACTATCGATGGAATTATGTCTAACCCAGAATTGGTAGGTGGGCGATTTAACAATTGTCCAGATGGATGGGGTTGTCGTGTAGTAAACGATAACTTAATTCGTGCATTCGACCTAGAAAGCTCGGGTCTGTCTGTCTTCAATCATGGCTCGGGTGAAACTTTAGCTACTTCAATGGCATCCGCTGTTGAAGCTGGACAGCCCTGGTTTGGTTATTACTGGGGGCCTACGGTACCTCTGGGTAAATATGATATGACGCGTGTGGATTTAGGGGGCTATGATGAAGCGATTCATGAATACAATGCCAACCCAAATTCACCTAATGCGGGCATTTCAGACTTCCCAGCTGCGCCTGTTTTAACATCAGTTACCACTGATTTTATCGAGAGAGAGCCTGATGTTGCTGACATGCTTAGCAAGCTCACTTTCGATACTGGCCATATGAGTGAACTATTAGCCTGGATGGATGAAAACAATGCTTCTGCAGAAGAAGCAACCGTTCACTTCCTGGTTAATAATCCGGAAATTTGGTCAGAATGGCTAAATGACTCTGCTCGTCAAAATTTGTCAGCATTACTTGACTAAGTAAACGACAAAATGGATGCAGGTAGATACGTGCCTGCATTCATGCCTACCTGTTCATAATACGAGGAATATTGAATGGCAACCTATGACTTTGTCTTTGATAAGCTAGGTTTAAAAGAGTGGTGTGCGCAAAACCAAACTGAAACTCCTTTATCGATGCGTGAATTATTAGCTAGGTCACGTGGTGATACTGAAAGCAGTACTTCTATATGGGAATTACCTTTTCCTTCAATGGATGCGCTTAATGAAGCGTGCCGCTCCTTTCCGCAATCTCGCGACCTTACAAAGGGCCTCGAAAACGGCTTTCTTTCAATAAAAGATACTCTGAGCATTTTTCTAGACCCTTTAACTCAACCCTTAAGCTGGTTCCTTGATGGTGCTCTTCATATAATGCAAATCACTCCTTGGTGGATCATGATTCCACTTATGTTAGTGATTGTGTTGCTGGTCACCAAGTCTTGGAAACTAGTCACTTTTGTTGGTATTAGTATCGCTGGATTAGCGTTTATTGATCATTACGATTATGCCATGCAAACGTTGGCTATCATTTTTGTATGTGCTTTTATCTGCGTGCTCTTTGGCGTGCCCATAGGGATTGCAATGTCCCGTAGTGACAGAATGCAACGCTATACCATACCGATATTGGACATGTTGCAAACCCTTCCCCCTTTCGTTTACTTAATACCACTGATTTTCTTATTCAGCGTAACAGAGTCAAAGCTCTATGGTATCGCGATTATTCTGTATGCCATCGTTCCAGTCATACGCTTAACCAATCTTGGTATTCGCTTGGTCGATAAGGATGTCATTGAAGCGGCTGATGCGTTTGGTATGACTAAACGCCAAAAGCTGTTTCGAGTACAAATTCCGCTTGCGTTGCCCAATATCATGGCAGGGGTTAACCAAACTATCATGATGAGCCTTGCAATGGTTGTCATTGCATCGCTGGTCTCAGCTCCAGGGTTAGGGGTGCTCGTTCTTCGTGGAATACGGAATCTTGAGCTCGGCGTTGGCTTAGTTGCTGGCCTTGGGATTGTTGTTTTAGCAGTAATTTTAGATCGAGTCACTAAAACCTCTTTAGCAAGAATTAACGCTTCGCAAAAAAATGAGGCGGACTAAATATGAACCAAGAAATTAAAATATCTATTCGTAATCTTTATAAAGTGTTTGGTCCGGAACCTTTAACAGCAATGCAAGCAGTTAAAGAAGGCATGACCAAATCTGAACTACTTGAAAAACAAAACCATGTGCTGGGGTTACATGATATCAATGTAGACATGAAAGCTGGGCAGATTACTGTAATTATGGGGCTTTCTGGATCAGGTAAATCGACTTTAATTCGGCATTTGAACCGTTTAATAGAGCCCACCGAAGGAAGTATTCACGTAAATGGTGACGATGTACTGACTTACGATGAAGAGGCGCTGAGAAAACTTCGTCGAGAAGAAATGTCAATGGTGTTTCAGAAGTTCGCGTTACTTCCACATAAAACGGTGCTCGAAAATACAGGATTGGCTTTATGGATCAAAGGAAATGAAGTTAAGCAATTTGAAGAAGAGGCCACTAAATGGTTAGCTAGAGTTGGATTGCAGGGTCATGAAAATCAATACCCGCATCAGTTATCCGGAGGAATGCAACAGCGTGTTGGTATTGCACGAGCACTAACTTCTAACTCACCTATCATGTTGATGGATGAAGCTTTCTCTGCACTTGATCCTCTGATTAGAACCGACATGCAAGATCTTTTACTGGATTTACAAAGAGAGCTGAAAAAAACCATTGTCTTTATCACTCATGACCTAGATGAGGCTTTAAAGTTAGCTGATCACTTGGTAATTCTTAAGGATGGCTTTGTTGTACAACAAGGAGAGCCGCAAGAGATTGTCATGCATCCTAACGATCCTTACATCATCGATTTTATCAGCGATATTAACCGTGCCAGAGTGTTGAGAGCTTATTCTATTATGGACAAAACTACTCAAGCACCGGAAAACAGTGCTGGCCAGGTCTCATCAACGACCAATCTTGAGGAGATTATTGCAATGTCTCACGGAGATACATCGCTGGTCTATCAAGTGATGAAAGATGGAGAGCAAGTGGGAACCCTAAGTATGCAATCGCTAGTCAAAGCATTAGTGCCTACTCACTCAGCGACTCGGGCGGTTCGATAACCGCCTTTTGCTTTACATCACGCTAGGTTATTAATTCCTATATTCTCAATTAAGGCAATCATCGGGTGGTAACCACAACATCTACATTAACCGCATTGCTTGATGGCGGTCTAGGCCAAGAAATATATCTCACAGAAAATATGGTGTAATAACCCCTAGATGGTAGCGATGGGCGGACTCGAACCGCCACGCCGGTTAAGGCAACGGATTTTGAATCCGTCGTGTCTACCAATTTCACCACATCGCCAAACTGAAGTGTTGAAAGATTGCCTCTCAACAGAGCGCACATTATAAGTACTTTTTTCTCTTGGTCAATGAGGACTGAAAAAATCTTTTGCTTCAGGTAGAATATTTGCCTCAATTTTTAGTATGGGTTAAGTCATGCGCGTTAGTGATTTCACTTTTGAGTTGCCGGAAGAGCTTATCGCACAGTTTCCGTTAGAAACACGAAGCGCAAGTCGCTTGCTTTGTTTGGATGGTAATACGGGTAATTTAGAGCATCGTCAGTTTAGTCAGCTAACGGAGTTAGTTCGCCCTGGTGACCTTCTGGTATTTAATGATACGCGTGTTATTCCCGCTCGACTCTTTGGTCAAAAAGCGTCTGGCGGCAAAGTAGAGGTACTCATCGAACGCTTGCAGGGTGATCAGCGTGCTTTAGCGCATGTTCGCTCTAGTCGATCACCCAAAGTAGGTAGTCAGCTGATTCTCGAGGGTGGTGTTAAAGCAGAGGTAATCGGCCGCCAGGATAACCTGTTTCAGTTACAGTTTGACCCTCAAGAAGATCTGATGAGACAGCTTGAAGCTCATGGCCATATGCCGTTACCGCCTTATATGAACCGAGAAGATTTGCCCTCGGATCGTGAGCGTTATCAAACTGTTTATAATAAGCGCCCCGGTGCAGTTGCTGCACCTACAGCAGGGCTTCATTTTGACCAAACTTTGTTAGATCAGCTACAAGAAATGGGTGTTGAGACCACGTTTGTTACCTTGCATGTAGGAGCAGGTACGTTTCAACCTGTTAAAGTGGACAGGGTTGAAGACCACAAAATGCACGCCGAGTATATTGAAGTCTCTAAGGCGGT
>SLCQ01000267.1 GCA_007125745.1 Nitrincola sp. | reverse complement strand
TCACAAACCCTTTATAATAGAAGCCTTTGAATACCCTTCGAAGGCTTTTTTTTAGCATATAAAAAAGCCTTGACTGCGCCATCGCGCACTAACAATGATTGGCATATACTCGTTTTTTTGGAGAAATAACATGACTGAGCATCACTACCGTATGGATTTTCCGGTGGGTTGGGAAGAGTTACATCGCAATGCGCGTGCACTAGCCTGGAGGCTTTTAGATAAAGGGAATTGGCAGGGAATTATCGCCATTACCCGTGGTGGCTTAGTTCCTGCGGCTATTCTGGCACGCGAAATGGATTTAAGACTGATCGATACTATTTGCGTTGTTAGCTATCAAAAAAGTGATGAATCAGGTACGGCTGCGGCTCAAGGTGAGCTGTCTGTGTTGAAGGGAGTGGCTGGCGATGGCGAAGGCATGATTCTGATTGATGACTTAGTTGATACGGGTAAAACAGCTCGTCATGTTCGTGAAATGTTACCCAAAGCACACTTTGCTACGATTTATGCGAAACCGGCAGGCAAACCTTTGGTGGATACTTTTATAACCGAAGTCAGCCAAGATACATGGATACGTTTTCCGTGGGATATGGAACATACCTTTTCAACACCTTTGGCTGATCGCTCTAAAAACAGCTAAGAGCCTTACATTGAGTCAAGAGCGATATGAGCCAGAATGTTACAATTTACGGATTTGCTACAGGGGTAAAATGTGTCAGACATCTTTGAACTGGAATCACGAGATCCAGAGACCTTCAGACAGGAAACACGGAAAAGTACGTTTATCTTGATCGCTATCTTTGCGGTATCCGCAATGGGTTTAGCAACCTTGAGTGTGTCACTTTTTGGTCACCCTGATGGTAATAACTTCATTTGGAATGTGTTGGGTGTATTCACAGGCTTTGTGCTGACAACCGTGATCTTTAAAACGGTGTTATGGAATCATCCTTTAATGGAGTCTTCCGTCTACAGTTGGAAACTAAAACGTTGTTTAATGAAGATCACCAATGTCATGCATCATGTTGAAGCGGGGGTTGAGCAAGAGAATATCACCGCAATTCAACTGCTACGCTTTTATCAACTTGCGTTAATGCAGATGCATAGGTTAGAAAATAATGATGGTGGTATCAGTGAGTTGCAAAAACCGATGCAAGCACTTTTGGTAAAAATAGACGCTTTAGGAATAGATCCAGAACAAACGCGTTTCGATCCAGCATGGATTGATGCGGTTAAAGGGTTAGGTTAATGATGTCGAGTGACCAGCAGGCTAACCAAACCGATTTTTCTACACATCCATTCGACGCACTGACGCCAGACTTTATTCTGGATGCAGTTGAAGCTCAGGGGTATCTAACCGATGGGCGTATCCTGGCTCTGAACAGCTACGAAAATCGTGTTTATCAGGTGGGCATAGAAGACGAAGTCCCTATCATCGCTAAGTTCTATCGCCCGGGTCGCTGGTCAGATGCACAAATCCTTGAAGAACATCAGTTTTGTGATCAGCTGGAAGCGCAAGAACTATCTGTTGTGACTCCCATTAAAAACAGCCAAGGAGAAAGTTTACTCGGCTTTCAAGATTTTCGTTTAGCACTCTTTCCTCGGCGTGGTGGTCGTGCCCCAGACCTTGATAATCCTGATCATCTATATCAACTGGGAAATACTTTAGGCAGAATGCATCAAGTGGGAGCCGCTCATCCGTTTGTAGAGCGTCCAACGCTTGACTTAGCGTCCTTTGGATATCGAAGCATAGAACTGGTCGCAAAAAAGTTCATTCCTGCTAGTTTACGAGATGCCTATTTATCACTGACTCAGGACTTGATGAAGCGAATTGAGGAAGTCTTTCAACAATTTGATGACATTCGCTATATCCGTGTGCATGGCGATTGTCATGGCGGTAATCTGCTTTGGCGTGACGATCTCGTTCATTTTGTTGATTTTGATGATGCACGCATGGCGCCATCGATTCAGGACTTATGGATGCTATTGAGTGAGAGTGATCGCATGCAACGAGAGCTTCAACTCGCGGAAGTCTTATCTGGGTATGAAGAGTTTGCTGACTTTGATCCTAGAGAACTCCATTTCATAGAGCCCCTTCGCACGCTTCGAATGTTGCATTACAGTGCCTGGCTTGCGCGTCGCTGGGAAGACCCTGCATTTCCCAAAAGCTTCCCGTGGTTTAATACTGAACGTTACTGGGGAGAGCATATATTACAGTTGCGCGAACAGATGTCCGCATTAGAGGAACCAGTCTTAAGAATTTTATAGAGGCGCCATGTCGCTAAGTAACACCCTACTAAACCCCGTTGAAAGTGATTTCGAAATAAAAAAATCGCGCTTTATCGGCCGTATAGAAGCGATACACAGTCATGCGGAAGGAGTCGCCATTGTAGACGCCTTGTGGCAACAGCATCCGGATGCACGCCATATCTGTTATGCCATGTTAGTGAAAGGGCAAGTACGCCAATCTGATGATGGTGAGCCGTCAGGAACCGCGGCAAAACCCATGCTAAATGTGCTTCAACACAAAGGACTGGATAATGTATTGGCGACGGTTGTGCGATACTTTGGCGGTATTAAACTGGGAGCTGGCGGCCTAGTCAGAGCTTATAGTCACGCCATTAGTGAGCCGTTGAACAGAGCTGAACTGGTGACTGTGCGTCCTCAATCCTCGGTGATGCTGACATTTGCTTATGAGCATGAATCCTTGGTACGACACTGCGTGGATCAGAAATCTTTAGCGCTTTCAATCGACTATGCAGAACAGGTTAGTGCGCATATATTGGGTGAACGTGAGCCACTAGAGGAACTGGTGGCTTCCTTAACCAATCAATTAAGGGGTGAGCTGAGGGTTGTTCAGCTGTATTCCGAAGGCGAACAAGATAATGCTGAACCAGCTTAAAACACGGATACCACCACCGGTTTACCTAGTGTTAACCGCCACATTGATGTGGTTGCTAAACGATCACCTGCCTTTATATGACTTGTTTGACTTGCCATGGCGCTATGCTGGGCTAGTGTTGATTTTTCTCGCCGGACTTTCTGACCTTTGGTCGTTAACGTTATTTCTAAAGCTCCATACCACACCTAACCCCATGAAGCCTGGAGCGGCAACGCATTTAGTGACGACAGGTCTATACCGCTACTCTAGAAACCCCATGTACCTAGGTATGTCGCTCATGTTGGTTGGGTGGTGGATCTGGCTGGGTAGCTTGACACCTATCCTACTATTACCTGTTTTTGTATTCATCCTGACCAAAATGCAGATAGAACCTGAGGAAGAGGCTTTAGAGGCAAGGTTTGGCGAGGAATACCTTAACTATAAGAGGCGGGTGTCTCGTTGGCTCTAGTCTCGGCTATTTATCGAGCTGATTCTACTGCGACATCATGTCACATTCTATATCAGTCATATTTCATTTAGTCTTTCCGACCATCAACATTACTAGTAGTACACCCAAGGAAAGATGTTATGAAATCGTCCAGACTATTAACCCCTTTGGCGCTTGCTGTCAGCGCAGTAGTCGCTTCGTTTGCTAACGCTCAAACGACAACTCAATCACTTTACACTATTGAGGTTACGGCACCTATTCCCTTGGGTAGTGGTGTTTTTTCTCAACCGAGTCAATCCATTCAAGCGTCCCCTACCAGTGATGGGGGAGACCTGTTACGCGCCATTAACGGTGTTTCTGGTTCTCGAATGGGAGGTAGAGGGATAGATCCGGTAATCCGTGGTCAAAGCCAAAATCAGCTTAATGTGATCTTAGATGGTGCTTTCTTGTATGGCGGTTGCCCAAATCGCATGGACCCTCCGACTACTTACGCATCTCCTGCAACCTTTGATCGTGTTACTTTGATTAAAGGTAATCAAGATGTGATTTACGGACCTGGAGGTAGTGGTGGCACCGTATTATTTGAACGCTCTCGTCCTGTTTTTTCTTCTGACAGGCATACGCGTGGTGAAGTCTCAGCGGCTTTTACAGGCAACAGTGATACCTCGCAACTTTCAGCGGATTTAGCCGCAGGGACGGATGAAGCTTATGTCCGCTTTATTGCAGGTTACACCGATGCAGGCAATTATAAAGATGGCAGTGGCAGGACTATTCGATCTGCTTATGAATCGGAGGCTTATACCTTATTGGGTGGAATTAAGGTTGCAGATTCAACATGGCTAGAGGCGAGTGTAGAGCAAGCCAATGAAAAAGATGTTCTCTTCCCGGGTGCTGGAATGGATTCGCCCTACAGTGATTCAACGACCTATCGATTAAAGTTGGATCATGTCACTCAGGGTGGTGTGGTCGACCGAGTGAGGGCGGAGATCTATCGTGCCGAAGTCGATCATTTAATGGATAACTTTTCACTGAGAAATCAAACTGCACCGATGGCGATGAGCGCACCAACGAACTCCGATACGACGGGTGGCAGGTTGTTGCTGGATAGTCGTTTGAACAACACAGATGTTCAGTGGGGAGTGGATTATCAGAAAAATAATCGTAACGCCTCAGCGATTATTGCCAAAGGGCCCATGACTGGACGTGTTACAGGTATTCAATGGCCTGATGTTGATTTAGCCCAAACAGGTGTGTTTGCCCAGCTTACGCATCATGTGACAGAGCGTGATTTACTTCACGCGGGTGCTCGATATGATCATGTTCGAGCAAAAGCGGGTCGAACGAATGAGGCTTTCACGGGTGGTATGTTAAATGGACAGACACCCAATGACCTCTATGGCGTGAATGCCAAGAATAGTAGCTCTGAAAATAATTTCAGCGGCTTCTTAAGCTGGGCACACCAATTAGATGAGCAGTATCGTGTTGAAACGACATTATCGCGCAGTGTTAGAACGGCAGATGCAACGGAACGTTACATGGCGATGGGTCATTGGCGTGGTAATCCTACCTTAGATCCTGAGAAGCATCATCAGTTAGAAGTCGTCTTAGCTTCAGAAACGACGGATCTTAGTTGGTCGCTTGCCGGTTACTATAACCGTGTAAACGATTATATTCTCAGAAAAAATAACCGTTACACTAATATCACGGCTGAAATCTATGGTGCTGAAGCCGATCTAAATTGGCAGATAACACCCAATTGGCAACTCAGTCAGGGTGTTGCGTGGGTCAGAGGTAAGAATCGTGATGATAAAACGAATCTGTCACAAATCCCGCCTTTAACAGCGACATTGGGTTTAACCTATCAGCAAGATGCGTTAAGTGCAGGTGTGGATTGGTTGATCTCGGCAAAGCAGGACAAGGTCTGTCTCTCGGGATCCCCTTGTGGTGGTCAGGACCCAAGAAAAACGTCTAGTTATGATGTTGTTAATGCGCACCTAGCTTATGAGCTAAGCTCAGCCATTACCCTTAGTGCTGGCGTAAATAACCTTTTTGATAAAACCTACGCGAATCATCTTAATCGAGAAGATGTGTTTGGTAACAATACGCAAGTTAACGAACCGGGTCGCTCTAGCTGGGTTAAATTGACGGCTAGATTCTAAGAGAGTAACTATTACAGTTAAATTCTGTTAGGTCGATCAATGAACTTGAATTCGATTTCGTCCTGCTTGTTTGGCTTTGTACATTTTTTTATCTATTTCAATCAGTAGGCTTTCAAGTGAATGAATATCCGTAAATTCAGACAAACCCAAACTAATGGATACTTTTAATTGACATGGGAAGTCATGCGCTTGAATAGCTTTAAAAATTTTGTCTGCGATCACTTTAGCATTGTGAATATCTGTTTGAGGGCAAATCAATAGAAACTCTTCGCCACCCCATCGGCCTAGGGTATCCGTCTCGCGAAGGGTGGATGTGACGACCTGAGCCAGTTGTACGAGAACTTGGTCTCCTACTTCATGTCCATGAGTATCGTTTATGCGTTTAAAATAGTCGATGTCAAACATCAGGGCACTAAAAGGGAGTTGATAACGTTTATATTGTGCAATCTCAGTATGAAGCACTTCCATCATTTTGCGACGATTAGCGATAGACGTCAGTTGATCTGTGTGAGAGAGCGTTTTTAGTAAGACATTCTTTTCGTTCAACTCTTTATTTTTCACGATGAGTGCTTTTTCAGTCAACGTTTCAATTGCTTCTGAAATCATGCCAATCTCATTGTTTGGAAAAATATACCTAGACTCATCCTTTCCTTCAACGATCTCTTGTACTCTTCTTCTTAACTTTTGCAGCGGAGTAATCAAATAACGACTGAGCACAAAACTCATCATCCAGGTAGTGAGAAGCGATCCTAAAATGACCAGAGTAAGGGTGGAAAATATAATATCTAAAATCGGACGGCGGATATCTCTTATATCAACTTCAGTAACAATGATCCAACCAAGCGCTTCAACTTTTGTGAAGTAGGCCATTCGACGGTGATTACCATCTTGATAGTGCAGCTTACCTGAAGTGTCACTCGTTTCAGTTAGTAGTGACATCACTTGATAGTGCAGTGTATCAGGTAAGGTTTCATCTGGATGGATAAGTACGTGCCCTTCATTGTTGAGTACATAATGATAAATTGTTGGATATTGTTCATCTCTAGTAGTTAATGCATCCACTATAGCGTTCATACTTGCGTCAATGGACATTACACCAATAATGTTATTTTCTGAATCAACTAAGGTTTTGCCAAATGAGACCATCCACTCTTTAGAGATAATTTCTTGGTAGGGTAATCCGTCGGATATGTCGGGATGTCGTTCAATTGCTACTTGATACCAAGGTCGATTGACAGCATTGAAGTCGTCAGGTGGTGTATAATTGTTAATCAACAAGGAACCATCTTCATACCCAGCGAATATATAATTGATGTTTGGGATAGCGTTTTGCAATATTTCAAATACGCCCAAAATCTTTTGACGTGTTTCATCATCGTTAAAACGACTGTGATCAATGCCTACATCATGGCTACTGGCGAAGAGTAATGCTGTACGGAGAGGCTCAACATAGCCTAAAATTTGCGTCGAAATAAAGCGATTTTTATTTCTTAAGACTGATTCTGCGTTTTGCACCCCTTGGCTATAAAGGATCATAGCAATGCAGAGGCTGATCAAAGCAATGGTCACGAATGCCAGGCTTGTGACCATTGCAAAGATTTGTCGTTGTAATCTCGAAAAAGGCTTCATCTGAAGACCTAACAGTATCCTGTACAGTTCTGTTTGAGCCTTTATTATGACAAGATTATGGTTGATAGTAACCAGTCACTTCCGATTTTTTCTAACGTCCTCTAATGCTCTCTAACAACGACTGTGTTGCAAAGCCATCGGGAACTAGCCCTTGGGCACGCTGAAAAGCTCTGAGGCCATGACGTGTATTTGGCCCCATGATACCATCGGCCGCTCCGACACTATATCCGCGAGCATTAAGTGCTTCTTGCAATTCACGAACCTGAGCACGCGTAAGTGGAACTTGGTCGCGAGGCCAAGACTGCTGAATGCCGGGTCTGTCCATAATGGCATCACTCAGTGTGGCAACCGCTAAGGCATAGCTAGTGGCATTGTTATAACGAAGGATCGCGTTGAAGTTAGGGCCAACCATAAACGCAGGGCCTTGAGCACCCGCAGGAACAATCACTCGAGCGCTGTCAAAGTGCGGCAGGTTTCCTTGCACGGCTTTAATACCCTGATTAGCCCACTCTGAACTGCTTCGACGATCCGTTTGGGTAAAGTCAAAACCCGCCGGTAGAGTCACTTCAACTCCCCAAGGCTCTCCTGCTTGCCAGCCAGCTTCTGCTAGATAGTTGGCTGTTGACGCCATTACATCTGGAATACTCCCCCAAATATCTCTGCGCCCATCACCATCACCATCTTTGGCGAAAGATTCAAAGCTGGAGGGTATAAACTGTGTATGACCCATCGCACCTGCCCATGAACCGATCATTTCGTCAGCAGTAATTTCACCACTATCAATGATACGCAATGCGGCTAATAACTCGGTGCGAGCAAAGTTGGCGCGTCGTCCATCATAGGCTAGGGTTGCAAAAGCACTGAGTGTGGAAAAATTACCAAAATTGCGTCCATAGTCACTTTCGATACCCCAGATCGCAACAATAATTTCAGCCGGTACACCATAGCGCTGTTGCATCTCTAAAGCTGTTTGACGATGCTCTGCTAGACGTGCTTTACCGTTGGCGATGCGTGTTCTAGACACTGCGCCATCAAGGTAATCCCAAATAGGGCGAACAAACTCAGGTTGATGGCGATCCAGTTCAACAATACGTTCAATGTAGCGAACGTTATCTAAAGCCGAGAGTGCTTGTGAACTGATGCCTTCAGATGCTGCATCACGACGAAAATTGGCAAGCCATTCTTGAAAGCTCTTTTCCGAGTTAGTGTCGTTTTGAGTGTGCTGGGCTGTCTGCTGAGTGGCCTCGTTTGACGTGTTTGTCTGTACCTGAGCGTTGGCATCTGCTGTGCCCAAAGAAGAGCCTGTGTTTGAGCTAGCACAGGCGGACAATAACGTGAGTGGTAAGACGAGCGTGGCGCCTATCAGCATGGATCGGCAGGCCTGTTGTACATGGATGTAGCGCATCATTATTCATTCCTTATAAACCAGCATTCATTCTACTCTTTAGGGAAGGCGGTAATCAAAAGTTGCAAAAATATTTTCTGCATCTCAAAATGGACCTTTATTCCTGTCAAGATACTACCGAATCTGCGTGAGGCAACCTATGTCAAAGTATTTACCTGTGACGCCCTTGACGGCTGAAAACTTTGCGCCTTTTGGGCAGGTGATTGACCGCCGTCATCATAGCCACTTTTTGATCAACGGGGGTAGCACGGAGCGCTATCATAATATGGCAAAAGT
>SLCQ01000093.1 GCA_007125745.1 Nitrincola sp. | reverse complement strand
TGACGAATTTCCGCTTCAAGTGCATCGTCTAAAACAACATCTGGCTTAAGACGGACAAATAACACGACGCGCACGTCATCCTTCCAAGGCTGACCAATACAAATACTCTCTAATACGGACTTAACTTTTTCTACCTGACGATAAATTTCAGCCGTACCAATTCGAATACCACCTGGATTGAGCACTGCATCAGAGCGTCCATGAATAATAATGCCATCATGCTCAGTGATTTCACCGTAGTCCCCATGTGCCCAGATATTGTCAAATTGAGCAAAGTAAGCATCATGGAAGCGGCTGTTATCGGGATCATTCCAAAAGCCTATCGGCATACTTGGGAAAGGTTTGGTACACACCAACTCCCCTTTTTGCTGACGTAAAGGCTGGCCATCATCATTGAAAATATCCACAGCCATACCCAGGCCACGGCACTGTAACTCGCCTTCCCAGACTGGCAAAATAGGAGACCCCAATGCAAAACAGGAGACAATATCCGTCCCACCGGAAATTGAAGAGAGTTGTAAATCGGCTTTGATATCACGATACACATATAGAAAGCTTTCATGTGAAAGCGGTGATCCAGTCGACAGCACTGATTTCAGCGCACTCAAATCAAAATCACGCCCTGGTTTTACACCCGCTTTTTCCAATGCCGCTAAATATTTTGCACTGGTACCAAAAACACTAATCTGCTCTTCTTGAGCGACCTTCCATAAAATTGATGGACGCGGAGCAAAAGGGGAACCATCAAATAACACCAGATTACAACCAGTAGCCAGACCTGTCACCATCCAGTTCCACATCATCCAACCACAGGTAGTGTAATAGAAGAAGCTATCATCGCGGCCAATATCGGTATGCAGGATCAACTCTTTGAGTTGTTGAATCAACGTCCCGCCCACACTGTGCAAGATACACTTGGGAACACCGGTCGTTCCGGACGAGTACATCACATAGAGAGGATGGTCAAAGGGTACTTGTTCAAACTCAATCTCGGTTGCATTCTGATCTATAAAATCAGCAAGTTGAACTGCATTTTGGAGTGGACTGATATCAGGTTGCTGATTCAGGTAAGGAATAACGACGATACACTCAACTGAATGCAGTTGTTCGGCAATGCCTGCAACACGCTCAATTGAGTTGTTAGTTTTACCGTTATAACGGTATCCATCCGCAGTGAAAAGCACCTTAGGTTTAACTTGTCCGAAGCGGTCCAGTACTCCATTAATGCCAAAATCTGGTGAGCAGGAGGTCCAGACTGCACCGATGGATGTTGTAGCCAACATAGCAACGATCGTTTCAGGTAGATTAGGTACGAAGCCTGCAACCACATCCCCTTTAACAACCCCTTGCTGTCGAAGGGCGCTGGCCAGTTGTGCCACTTTTCGGTACAGCTCAGCATGTGTTAAGGATTGGCGAAAATCAGTTTCGCCACGAAACACCAGCGCTGGCTTATCATCACGGAATTTCAGTAAGTTTTCAGCAAAGTTTAAGCGAGCATCAGGAAACCAGATCGCACCTAGCATTTTGTCCGCATGATCTAATACGCGCTCACCTTTGTGAGATGCCGTTATCTCAGCAAAATCCCAAAAGTGACTCCAAAAGGCTTCAAGGTTGTCGACACTCCACTGCCAAAGATCCGCATAATCTGTGAAATCTTTGTCAAAGTGGTGGTTAACCGATTGAATAAATGACCAGATGCGCGTGGCATGAATACGATCTGACGAAGGTGTCCAGAGTGGGGCCTGCATAGATTTTCCTTATTATTATCTTTTTACAGCATTAAATAGATACGTGCTGTTTATTCTTAGAATTCAATAAAGCATTTAGTGTGCCAACTTAGCTAAAAGCATATATAACTGAGATTTCAACCGACTGTTGATCAAAACCTTCAACTTAACTGTTTACTTTATTAGACACTATGTCTATTTTTAAATACATTAAATGTAAATTTATATTGACACCCATCACTACAAACAACAGAAGTAACAGATGAGCACAACAAAAAGAAACAGCGTGGATACACGCATCCTGAAAACACGTATATTAAAGTTTTTGCAAAACTCGTTTGATGATTTCTATGAACACACTATCGCGGCTGATAAACAGGGCATACTGACATGGATAAGCGAAAGCTATTGGCGTTTTTTGGGCCTGAATGAAAGCCCTGTCGGGAAACACATTACTGACATCATCCCAAACAGCTACCTACCGCAAGTCATTGCCAGCGGTAAGCCTGTTCTACTTGATGTTCTCTATATCCGTAACCAGTGGGTACTGGTCAGCGCCGTCCCCTTACTCAATGAAAAAAAGCAGATTGAAGGCGCTTTTGCCTTTGTCGCTACAGACAGCCCAACAACCGCCAAACCCTTGCTTGCTAAATATAATCGTCTGCAGAGTGAAATACGAAATTCGCAACACTATCAAAATGAACGAAGTTCTCGCTACCAACTTTCTCAAATTGCAGGACAAAGTGAAGCACTTCGCCATGTCAAACATCAAATACGTCAAGCCGCACGCTTTGATATCTCAGTACTATTAACCGGTGAAACGGGAACCGGTAAAGAGTTATTTGCACATGCATTGCATAACTTATCTGACCGAGCAGACAAACCTTTTGTGTCCATTAACGTAGCGGCTATTCCTGACACCCTAATAGAAGCCGAGTTTTTTGGTGTTGCACCCGGTGCTTTCACGGGTGCAAAAAAAGAGGGCCGTGCGGGCAAAATCGAAATTGCCCAAGATGGCACCCTGTTTTTGGATGAAATAGGTGATATGCCACTGACAGTTCAATCAAAAATTTTAAGGGTCTTACAGGAAAAAGAGTTTGAAAAAATAGGCTCTAACGCAGTCCAGCAAACCAACGTGCGCATAGTAGCTGCAACCAGTCGAGACTTATTAACCATGGTATCAAATGGAGAGTTTCGTGCCGACCTTTATTATCGACTCAGCGCTATGCCCATTCACCTACCCTCTTTGAGAGAGCGCATAGAAGATATTGAATTACTCTGCGAGCGAATCATCGACGAATGCTGCGAGCGTCTAGGCGTCACCACCAAAGAACTCACCGATGATGCTATTCAACTACTGCGCTCTCATTCATGGCCAGGCAATGTTCGAGAGCTCTACAATGTGCTCGAACGTGCTTGCATCATGAATGAGCAAGCTACACAAATCAGTAGCAATAGCTTTCGCGATATTTTCACCAGCACCCTGATTCGCAATGAAGAATTAACCCATTCACCAACCTCATCCTCCACAGGTGCACACCCAAACACGAGCCAAGCCATTGAGGTGGATAGTGAGCTAACCCTGAAAGAACAGATGCGTATTGCCGAACGACGCGTTATTGTTCAAGCCTTGAACACTTGCCAGGGTAATCGAACACTCACTGCCAAAAAGCTTGGAATTTCACGTGCTGCGCTATACCAAAAACTAGAGACGCATGCGATTGCTGATGGCTAAGGGAACAAACGTGTCAACACCACCGGTATTGCCGTTTCTACTCTAAGAATACGCTGACCTAAACTCAAAGGATTCAGTCCAGCATCCATCAACTTGCTTACTTCATAAGTGATAAATCCACCTTCAGGCCCTACCGCCACTAAGCTAGGCTGATCCGATGGCATGGGTGCTTTTTCTGCGTCATAAGGGTGTGCAACCCAGGCTTTCCTACCCGCAACTAATGCGGGAAGCTCATCCTCCACAAAGGGTTTAAAACGTTTACGTAGATGCAGTGTTGGCATGATCGTGTCTCCTGATTGCTCTAAACCTAGCTGTAACTGCATCATCAGCGCTTCATAATCCAGCAAGGGAGAAGACCAGTAACTTTTATCAACTCGGTAAGAGTGGATTAACCAAATCTCTTTAACTCCCATACTCGCGGCAGACTGTAAAATACGACGGAGCATTTTCGGCCTAGGCAACGCCAGCACCAGAACCACCGGAAGCGCTTCAGGAGGTGGAACTCCCAAAGCAGAATCCCACTCAAGCGCTACACCTTGTTCACTTATCCCAACCACCTGCGCGTTAAAAATTTCACCTGAGATAACACCTAGCTTTAATGCATCACCCAGCGAGGGCTGATGCACCTGTCGAATATGATCAGCTCGCCGGTCAGAGAGCAACACCCTTGCTTGAGATTTTGCTGAAGAAGAATAGGTAATTTCATTGCGCCTAACCAAAATAAGATTCATTAGATACTACAATGCCCCTGCCCACGTTTTTTGAGATACTGCTGATGATATTCTTCAGCAGGCCAAAACTGAGTCGCAGGCTCAATCAGGGTGACAATTGGCGATGAAAATGCGCCACACTGCTCAAGCTCGGCTTTACTTTGATGAGCAAGGGTTGCTTGAACGTCATCTTGATAAAAAATGACCGATCGATATTGCGTTCCCACATCCGGCCCTTGACGATTTAAGGTCGTGGGGTTGTGACATTTCCAAAACACCGCTAATAACTGCTCATAACTAATTTGATCAGGGTCAAACTCTACCTGAACCGCTTCTGCATGCCCTGTTTCGCCCGAACAAACAGATGCGTAATCAGGGGAAGAAGTCTTACCTCCCATATAGCCCACAGCTGTAGAGTGAACACCCGGTAATTCTGAAAAAGTTAACTCAACACCCCAGAAACATCCCGCTGCAAAGGTTGCTATTGCCATAAAAACCACCTTAGATATTTGTTTGATGCATGGCCGCTTAATGCCTGCAAAGTCAATTTTACACCTAATCTAAAGATTTAGATTAGAACTGAATGACATTTATACGGTATGATTTATCGATAAAAAACAGGGGGAATATGGCGACTTACGCAATTGGTGACATTCAGGGATGTTACGATGAACTCATGCAACTACTTGATCGAATCCAGTTTAGCGATTCAGATCGGCTTTGGTTCGCCGGTGATTTAGTCAATAGAGGCCGCCAATCCCTAGAGGTTTTACGCTTTATCTCGCAACTAGGCGATCGTGCAACCTGCGTGCTTGGTAATCATGACCTGCATTTACTGGCACTGCATTACGGCACCACCAAAGACAAGCGCAACCCGACCCTAAAACAGGTTTTAGAAGCACCCGATCGTGACGAACTCATGGAATGGTTACGCTATCGCCCTTTACTAGTCGATGATGACCGCTTAGGTTTTGTCATGACTCATGCGGGCATTCCTCACCTTTGGTCATTGGGCAAAGCACGTAAACGCGCCAATGAAGTGGAGACTATCCTACGCAGTGACAAGGCCCGAGAGTTTTTTAACCACATGTATGGAAATAAACCAGACATATGGAACAACCACCTGGAAGGATGGCCACGATTACGCCTCATCACCAATTACTTTACCCGTATGCGCTTTATCACAAAACAGGGACAGCTAGAGTTCCAAGGTAACGGTGAGGCTGACAAGGCCCCAAAAGGTTATCTACCCTGGTATGAAGTGAGACGCCCCTCTCCGCTACCACGCAGACAAATATTTGGACATTGGGCCGCCTTGATGGGTGAAACAGGAAAACCCGAATTTATAGCTTTAGATACAGGCTGTGTTTGGGGTTACAACCTCCGTGCAATGAAACTTGAAGACCTGTCCATTACACAATGCGCCTGCCCTGCTTATGCCCTTGAAAACAGTTGAGACACACCTCCATGAACGAATTTAAACACCTTTCCGTTACAGATGCCGTCACCCTCATCGAAGAAGGCGCGACAGTCGTTGATATTCGAGATAGCAACAGCTATGCAAATAGCCACATTAAGTCAGCTTACAATCTTAACAATGACAATCTTCCTGTCTTTTTGGAGCAAGCTAACCGCGACACGCCCTTAATCGTATGTTGCTATCATGGCATCAGCAGTCAATCTGCCGCAGGTTTTTTAATCGGTCAAGGCTTCAGCGAAGTCTATAGTCTTGATGGCGGGTTTGAACAATGGCGTATGCAATTCCCCGAACACTGTTAATCCTAATGCAGATCTATCTGGTTGGAGGTGCTGTCAGGGATCAACTATTAGGGCTTGAAGTTAAGGATCGCGATTGGGTCGTCGTAGGCGCGACGCCGGAGCAAATGCGCGCTCTGGGTTATCGTGCCGTTGGCAAAGATTTCCCTGTTTTCCTTAATCCTGATAACCATGAAGAATACGCCCTCGCTCGCACTGAACGCAAATCAGGGCATGGCTATCAAGGCTTTACCTTTCACACAGATCCAAGCGTGACACTTGAAGAAGATTTATTGCGTCGAGACATCACCATCAACGCCATGGTCATCGATACAGATGGCCAACTCATTGACCCCTATCATGGCCAAGATGACCTAAAGGCACGTGTATTGCGGCATCTTTCTCCAGCATTTGCCGAAGACCCTCTCAGAGTATTACGAGTGGCACGGTTCGCCGCACGCTTTCATGCTTTAGGGTTTAAAGTTGCCCCCGAAACACGCATGCTGATGCAACAGATTAGCGCTAGTGGCGAGCTAGAGCACTTAAGTGCAGAAAGAGTCTGGTCTGAATTTGAGCGTAGCTTACAATGTGACTTTCCAGTCATTTTTTTGTCTCAACTGCATGTATCCAATGCCTTAGAACGACTCTTACCAGAATTTACACAGCTAGATTGGCATTCTGCAACATATCTAATCGAGCAACTCAACAGACAATCCCCCTCTTCAGAACAACGTTTTGCACTGCTCTGTCAGCAAGCCTTTCACAACGCTGAACAAGCCACCCTACTGGAAGAGTTCTGCCGCAGAATCAAAACGCCTAAACGCTATTTACAAGCCGCAAGCGATCTACTCAAATGGCACGACACGCTAGCCAACTTTGCTCATATTAGTAGCCGTGAACGTTGGCATTTAATTAAATCTTTACGGCTATTACGACAACCCGAACGCATCACATTACTACTGCCGATAATCTTGACTCTTCACCCCAAGACTGCCAAGGATTTACCCTCAAGATTCTCGCAACTATTACAACGTATTGAGGCGGTGTCCGCTTCTCACTGGGCTGATCAAGGTATTAAAGGTAAGGCCCTGGGTGACGCAATGGAGCAGGCCTATTTACACATCGCCGAACACTTTTAAGCTTGGATAGCAACTGGATTAACTGTCAGCTTTGCGTCGTGAAATTTGTTGCTCACGCCAATAAAAATCCACTGGCCAAAGCTTCTGATCTTGATCATAGGCTTGCCATAGATCCGCATAAGAACATTGATGAAGAGGGTGAAGCAAAGTAGGTTTCAACTCAGCCAATGGCCAAAGAACAAAGGCATTTTTATCCACCTCATCTCGTGGTAAAAGAATACCATCAACTTCGCCTGTCAGGTCATCATAGGTAAGGATATCGATATCGAGTGTACGAGAACTAAACTTGGGGCCATTTCGACGACGACCATTGTCATCCTCAATCTTCTTAAGCAATTTAGATAAATTGGCAACACTCAAGCTCGTTCGGATGCCAACAACCATATTAAAAAATGGACTACCTTGAAAACCAACTGACTCACTTTCATACACAGAGGAGAGTTCAAGTTCACCAAACTGTTCCGCCAATGCATCCAAGGCCGCCAAAATATAGCGTTCACGATCTTGATTACTACCCAGACTTAACAACACTTCCGCCATTAGAAGCGCTCTCCACGCTCAATCACTACACCCACATCACGCGCTTGCGGGACTGCACCCGGCTTTCCAATTGTTAAACGAAGCCAAGGCACTGAAAACTCTTCCATCAGTAACGAAGCTATCTCTTCAGCAAGCGTTTCGATTAACAAAAATTCACTGCTCGAAATAAATTCGATTAAGCGATCAGTGATCGCCTTGTAATTAAGAGTTTGATCAATATCATCACGACGGGCGGCGGCTCGTATGTCCGTTCCCATTTCCAAATCTATACTGAGTGTTTGACGAATAGTGCGTTCCCAGTCATAGATACCAATAACCGTATCAACCTGCAGTCCACGAATGTACACTATATCCATTAATTACCTCTAACACTGTGAGCCAGTTATGCTAACCAACAGTTTACTGGAACCTGCATTAGTTAGCCTTGCATATTTGCTGGGTTCAGTACCGACTGCGCTGTTGGTGTGCAACTCTATGGGGATCGCTGACCCACGTCAACAAGGTTCCGGTAACCCAGGCGCCACCAACGTACTTAGAATCGGCAATAAGATAGCCGCGGCACTCACATTAACGGGAGATGCTGGTAAAGGAGCCTTAGCCGTCGGAGTTGCGTTATGGAGCAATCAGAGCGCTGGCATTGCCGGGCTCTGTGCGTTAGCCGCCATACTCGGCCATCTTTTCCCGATGTTTGGTGCCTATCGTGGCGGCAAAGGGATCGCGACACTATTTGGATGTATGGCAGTTTTGAGCTGGCCGATCATGTTGATTCAACTGAGTATCTGGTTGAGCATTGCCTTGACTACGCGCATCTCATCACTGGCCTCTATCGCCATGGCATTACTAACGCCTCTACTTGCGTGGCTCATCGAGCCCGACTTACTGAGCCCTTTGTGCCTCATTGCCCTGCTATTACTGGCGCGACACCGGCTTAATCTTGTTCGCCTTTACCGTGGTGACGAAAGCCGCTTTTAGGTCGCACCCTCTGCATAGGCTTTAGACAAGATTACAGCGGAGGTAAACTTGTCATCGGCCACCGAGGTTTTGCGAGAATAGTTAAATCACTCTCTTGCCCCGCTAACAACCTCTGGCATCCTGCATAAGCGATCATCGCGCCATTATCGGTGCAAAAATGCGGTCTAGCATAGTATAAGTGCGCTTTTTCAGCCTCTACCATCGCCTCTAAACGCTCTCGTAATCGACGATTAGCACTCACACCACCGGCAATAATCAGCTGCTTAAATCCAGTTTCTCGAATGGCACGACGACACTTAATAGCCAAG
>SLCQ01000264.1 GCA_007125745.1 Nitrincola sp. | reverse complement strand
CTAAAAAATACTGTGCATGAATGCCGCACCGATCGGCTCGCTTAATCATGCCATGGACCATCTCCGGTTTAGTCATTGACTGCGCATCACGATAACGTTTTGCGGCGATACTGCGACCATCTGCAAAGGCTTTGGTCAGAGCTTGTGTCAGAGTTCATGTGTAGCCTTGGAGTTGTATTTGTTATGTCTAGATAACTAACATTATACCACGAAAAGGCTATTTTTATTTAAATTATTCAGCAGCTTAAGCTGTAACTCCTGCTGTTTTTGAACCCCGAAACTTGAGTTATAAGTATGACGCAGGATGGCAAGTTAACTTGGCTTAACTAAAAAGAGATCTATGCAGATTAAGAGACTGGTGTACAAGGAGTAGTGCCCTGCCGGGGGACGGAAACAGGGCACTATTTTTACAGCAGCGGTTACAGCAACTACTTATTCGGGAATCAACACCGTATCGATCACATGAATAACACCGTTAGATGCTTTTACATCGGCCATCACTACTGTTGAGTTGTTAATCATGACGCTGTCACCAGTAGCGTTAACATTTAAAGAACGGCCTTCAACTGTTTCAGCAGAAAGTTCTTGTCCGGCAATATCAGCGCTCATCACAACACCAGGTACTACATGATAAGTCAGGATTGCAGTCAATTGATCACGATTCTCTGGCTCTAACAGACTTGCCACTGTGCCTTCTGGCAAGGCTGCGAAAGCTTCATCTGTGGGTGCGAATACAGTGAATGGACCTTCACCGCTTAGTACTTCTACTAATTCAGCAGCACTTAGCGCAGCAACCAGGGTTTCAAAGCTTCCATTGGCAACTGCAATCTCTGTAATGGTGCCTGCAGTTTCTTCTTTGCTGTAACCATAGCTGGATGATTCTTTGTTACCACCATGATTGTGAGCAAATGCCATACCACTCAATACTAAAGAACTTGCGATAGCGATTGCCAGAGTTTTAATTTTTTTCATTGTTAATCTCCATATTGATTTTGTGACAACGTTTTAATCATTCTGCAGATAGATCGAAAGGTCTTACGCTCTGTCTGGTGTATTTGGATTGCAAATCATTTACTGTGAATAAACATTATCCAGTGAGAGGTTCCTATGTCTGAAGATAAGCGTCGCCAGTATTCGTCACAAGTTGTTGATGGAATAGGTAAATCGGCTAGCAGAGCGATGTTAAGAGCGGTAGGTTTTACCGATGAAGATTTTAAAAAACCTCAGGTAGGCATCGCTTCTACTTGGAGTAATCTGACTCCCTGCAATATGCACATTAATCGTTTGGCTGAAGAATCCGCAGCTGGAGCAGATGAAGCGGGAGGTAAGTCTCTCATTTTCAACACCATTACCATCTCTGATGGCATCGCCAATGGTACCGAGGGAATGAAGTATTCCCTAGTGTCGCGAGAGGTGATTGCAGACTCTATCGAGACGGTTGCAGGTTGCGAAGGTTTTGATGGATTGGTAGCCATCGGTGGTTGCGATAAAAATATGCCGGGATGCATTATGGGGCTGGCGCGTCTGAATCGTCCTTCTGTCTTTGTATACGGTGGCACTATATTACCGGGTGAAAATCATACCGATATTATTTCGGTATTCGAAGCGGTGGGCGCTCATGCTCAGGGTAAGATGGATTTGATTGAAGTAAAGCAAATTGAAGAAAAGGCGATTCCTGGTGCGGGTTCTTGTGGCGGCATGTATACCGCTAACACCATGGCCTCGGCGATAGAAGCCATGGGAATGAGTTTGCCCGGCAGTTCCGCACAAAATGCAGTTTCCAGTAACAAGCTCGAGGATTGCCGCGCTGCTGGTGCTGCCGTTCTTCATCTGCTTGAAAAAGATATTAAGCCGTCCGATATCATGACTCGTGAAGCCTTTGAGAATGCTATCACTGTGATCATTACACTAGGCGGATCAACCAATGCAGTGCTCCATCTGATTGCGATGGCCAATACTATCGGTGTTGAGCTGACGCTGGATGATTTTGCAGAAATCGGCAAGCGTGTACCTGTACTCGCTGACTTACGCCCTAGTGGTCACTATATGATGTCTGAGTTGGTGGCTATTGGTGGTATTCAACCGCTGATGAAACGCCTCTTGGATCATGGATTGCTGTATGGCGACTGTATGACCGTGACGGGTAAAACCCTAGCAGAGAATCTGGCAGATGTTGCGCCTTACCCAGAAGATCAGCAGATTATTCGTGATTTTGATAACCCTATCAAAGCGGATAGCCATTTACGTATTCTGTACGGCAACCTTGCTCCTACTGGCGCAGTAGCAAAAATCACCGGTAAGGAAGGTACCCACTTTACCGGTCGCGCAAGAGTTTTCCATTCGGAAGAAGAAGCTCAGGAGCGCATCCTTGATGGTTCAGTCGTTGCAGGGGATGTGTTAGTGATTCGCTACGAAGGACCTAAAGGGGGACCGGGTATGCGAGAAATGCTTAGCCCAACATCCGCTATCATGGGTAGAGGTCTGGGCAGTGATGTGGCGTTGATTACTGACGGTCGATTCTCTGGAGGAAGTCATGGTTTTGTGGTGGGACATATCACACCCGAAGCAGAGGAAGGTGGACCGATCGCCTTAGTCGAAGAGGGCGATATGATTACCATCGATGCGGTTGAAAATCGAATTGTCTTAGATGTATCCGATCAGGAACTTGCACGTCGTCTTGAGACATGGCAAGCGCCTGAACCGAAATATAAAAGAGGTGTGCTGGCTAAATTTGCACGTACTGTGCAGTCGGCATCACAGGGTGCGATTACTGATTTGCCTTGAAGCTAGCTGAGAAAAGCGGACCAAGTCAAATGGGTTCGCTTTAAAAGCTTCTGTTAAGTGTTTGATATGGCTAGGTGTGATTTCACAACATCCACCCACTACTGTTGTGCCATCTAATAGCCATTGTTTGACCTGATCAGAGTAAAATTCTGGTGTGATTTCTGCTATGGTTTCGCCAGATTTTAGTTTTCCGCTATGTTCAAGTCTGAATGCAATTCCGTAGGGTTTGCCTGAACGACTAGCAGCAGCACAGGCGGCAGAAGCTTCTAGACTGTTCGTCATGGTTTTTTTGAAGGGGATTTTTTACAAAATGAACTCAATCGACAATGAACTAGACAAAATACAATCTAACATTTGGGATGAACTTCAAAGCGCCCTCTCAAATCGACAACATGGTTGGCGAACATTGACACTTGCCACATTATCTTCTGATGGTTTGCCAGATGCTCGTACAGTAGTTTTGAGAGAGGTTGCCCCAGAAGCAAAACGATTGACAATCTATACCGATAAGCGAAGTCCAAAAGTTTTTCAAATATCGCAACACCCAAACGTCTCTATGGTGTTCTGGTGCTCAAAGCTTAACTGGCAGCTTCGCATACAAGCTGTTGCTAAAACTTGCCAAAACCCAGAAAGAGCCATTCATGTCTGGCAAACAGTTCGTGATACAGCAGGTGCTCAGGACTATCTGAGCTTTGAAGCACCCAGTAGTCCAATGAAATCGAATGAGCGACTCTCTGAAGATAAGAACCAGTTGTGTATCATCGACTTCAATATTCAATCAATTGACTGGTTAAGCCTGGGTCGTGAAGGGCATCGACGCGTTAAACTCGAAAATAATCAGCTTATGTGGTTAACTCCTTGAACCTAAAAAATTACCTCAACCAAACATCCCTAAGAAGAGACTGTTATGGCATTTGTTGTTCTCGAAAACTGCATAAAATGTAAATACACCGATTGTGTGGATGTTTGTCCGGTTGACTGCTTCTACGAAGGACCTAACTTTCTCGTTATTCATCCTGATGAGTGTATCGATTGCGCCTTGTGTGTGTCGGAGTGTCCAGCGGATGCTATTGCTTGCGATGATGAAGTGCCTGAGGATCAATTAGAGTTTATTACAATTAATGCTGAGTTAGCTGAGATTTGGCCTAATATCACGCAACGTAAAGATCCGCTGGAAGGTGCTGATGAACAAAATGGCGTGACAGGTAAACGACTCCAGTTGATTCGTTAGTACCAGTATAGATATGTACTGCAGATTTTGTCCGCCGACTCTGGGTGTATATTAAAAAACTATTTACCCTTCTGCTCACCTTTCTTAAACTGTTCGTTTGTGACTCATAATGACACCTCAATAGCTGACTGATATTGTCGCTAATTAAAGTGTCCAGTTCTATTAGACCAGTTCACTCCTGCTGGATCTCAAATGGCTGGATATAAAGCGTACCGCTTAATGTTTTGGGGATGGGAAGCTTTTCTCTCATGTGACTCACCTTAAGGGAACCAGCACCAGCGGTGGGTAATCACTGATCAGGACGGTGGAGCCAAAAATCAATACATAGACCTGTAGCACCATCCAGTGCGCCAGTAGCGTTTGCAGCCAATAATACATCAGCTTATCATTCAGTTCGGTTTTGATCTGCGCTGGGGCTTGATCCGCCTTCAAGCTGCGGCGGATAAAACCCATCACCCTGGCATTTTGTTTATGACCCGGACGAAATACCTGACCAACATCCAGAATCAAAGTAAAAACCAGAAAAGCTAACCAGGTGCCTTCTAACCAAGCGCGTGCAAACTCGACCAGCATCCAGGGGTTGTGCGGGTTCCACTGCGGCTGCATCCAGCCAAAGGCAACAAACAGCTGGACGACCCAAAATATCAGCAATACTGGATAAGCATTCATCACCCAAATGCAAAGGTAAGTACCTGGGTTTAGCCATCGGCTTTTGAAACCGTGAACCCGTTCAAACTGACGCAGCGCCCAAGCAGGAGCACCCAGAAATCGCCCCATGCTGAACAAGCCATCGAGGTAGGTGTTTTCGTATTTTTTGGGCACGAGAATCAAGGCCGCAACGGCAAAGATGGGCAACCAGAACAGCAGGTTCAGGAAGGATTGATTAAACCAGACAGGCATGGTGTTCACTCGCTTCGCGGTTGTTATTCAAAACGCAGCGCCTTTAAATGCAGTTCAGTCACCTTTTCAGTTCCCTTCCACTGGTCATTTTCAAAAACCCAGGTGCCTTGGGTTAGATCGGGTAGACGATCACCCGCGTACATGATTTGGTAACCGTCCCGAAGCGTGTAAACCCAGCCATCCTCAATCCAAAAACGCACCTGACTGCGATGTGATAAACGCCTGGTGGTGTAGCCCACGCTGCTCATTAGACCACGGTCCTGTTCGATACCCCAGATGCGGAAATGAATATGACGACCTTTTAAATCATAAAAGGCATCAATCCATCGCGTCTGACCTTCTGCATCCTGGCAAATCAGGGCCAGTCGTAACACCTCCACCTGAGGGCAGCCTTTCTCGGCATAACGGGCACTCAACACCCCTTCTCGTAACCGCGCATCCAACCAGCCAGCTGTCATACCCAGGATCAGCAGCCCAACAACAGGCACGGCAAGCATTTTGAAGACATGGGTTCTCTGTTCTTTTCGACTGGCTTCATCCATGGCTTCATAGGCAACACCTGCCGCAGTCAGTCGCTTGGGGCCAAAATGCAACACTGCCCAACCCACAATAACAACCAGCACTAGGGCGTTTTTTTCTTGTACCCAGCCGACATAAGCACTGAGCAGCGTCAGAACATACAGGAGTAACAGGGTGAGGTATGAAAACCGAAACCAGCGGTGAGCCAGAAACAAATAAAAAAGCAGAGCACCGGCAAAGAAAAAGCCAGGGAACAGGTAGTACTCGTCATGCTGCTGAAAAATCCAGCCAAGTAGCAGGCTAAGGGGAATAAAAGCCAGCAAGGTCTGCCAAGTGGAGAGTGTTCTCATGGGTTAGTTAATTTGACGCGGGTTGGCGTTGTTGAGAGCCACCCCTTTTGCTTCCTTGAAAAGGGCTAGAGACCACTCGGGCAATTCTTTCTCATTAACAAGCAGTTTCAGCTTTTTCTCAGGACCATACTTAAACAGTCGCAGCCAGGCACCACTTCCTTCCTGGCTGTTATCAAATACATCCAAGCGATCAGCATAGGCAATAGCATCCACTCCCTGTTGAATCGATTTGTAATAACGGTCAACGATTTTAGATATCGGGACTTCATGTCCACCCAGCAAATACCTTTTGGTGATGCGGGCGGCATTAATAGAAGGACAATCAGTGGAAACAAAGAAAAGGCGTACGAAATAACCCGCAAGCTTTGCTCGCTTAACAAAATCAAGCTTATCCGGGGCTGAAAAAACCGTTTCAAAAGCAATCGACTCACCTTGACTCAACAGCTTTTCTCGCAAGGCTTCTGCTTGTCTGGCGGCTTGCAAGGAAAAATCCGGGTTATTCCAGTCGCCAAGCTCTTTTGCCATGTTGTCAGGATTGATGTAAACACAAGACTCAAGCCAGTGATGCTTTAGCAAAGCCTCTGTTATTGTTGTTTTTCCTGATCCATTGGGGCCAGCAACTACCGCCAGAACAGGCTTTTTATTGCTGTTCTGCTGCATGACAGGCATGAATCTTGTGTAAGCGGGCGCGGTGAATGCGGTTAGCCTCTGATATAGAAGCAGTGACTTTTTCAGCCACTGTTTGCAGTACTATTTTCATATCAGCATCCGATGACACTAAAAGTCGAGATTGTTTTTTTGCATGAGTCGCCATGGCAGTTCCTCCTCTAAATACTTCATCCTGTCACTATAACCCAACAAGGCCTTCAGCCGCCAATAAACAGAGATCAGAACCACTGTTGCTCTGCCTCTGCCTGTTTAAATACAAACTGACAACGTTGTTTGCCGGACAGGCTGCGGCTGGTGTAGTTTTTGTTCCAGTGGCCTTGCAGGCGCTTAACCAGTGATTCGCTGGCCTTCACTTTTTACCCACACGCTAGCGCAGGGAGGGTGGCGACTGAAAAGAAATTTATCCCTCTAAATAGCGAGCATCCTCAGTGATGTGAGAATACTCGAAATCTATGCATTAAGCTGGGGAATCGAAGTTTACTTTAAGGAAGCAAAAAGAAGCTTGGCTTCCTTAAAGAGCAGAGTACACAATGCAGTGCTTATATCGCCTCCATCCATTTAACTGCACTACGGTTCTGTTTACTGTTGCTAACTCAACATGAGGAAGGTGCGGCTCGTCTGAGCGATAGCCACAACGAGATGATCAACAGCCTGTGCACCTTAGATTTTGCCAGCCGACTCGGGGTTGTCTTTAGAGCGCTGATATCGGGTGCACTTGATGAGCTCAGCAAGCTATATGGAATCAGCGTCGCCCAAGAGATCATGAACCAAATAGAGAAAACAGTTCAGGAATTCTTTATGCAAGTCATGCAAATGGATACCTTTACGTTGAGGTTAGAAGCCAAATCTGTTGGTGATGAGTGCTGATTTTAGGCTAAACTGAACTCCGAAACTTGAGTTAACACTCTCTTACACCTGATACTTACAAGCATCTGATTTTTCATATGGCTAATACCCTTTGTTTCTTAACCCATTCAATGTGTGAAGCCAAAGCAGGATCTGAATGAAGGGCTTCAAGGGTATTAAACATCAAAGCCAACTCCATCTCATCATGACGCTTGTGAATCGCCCGATGACAGGGATAACAAACCCAAATGCCTTGCTGGAGTTGCTCTGCCGAGTAATGCTTTTTGAATCGTGCACGTCTATGCACCTTGCGCGGTATTAAATGATGAAATGTAAGCGGGGCTTTTCGTTCACAAAGCACACACTGCTGGATCTCTGGTTTTTTTCTCACTTACACTCTCTTAAATCTGATGTTTTCGAAGCTCTTCTATCGATACCACTGACAGCGCCGTTATTTCACAGGCTTCCAAAATAACGGGTGGTGCACAGTTATTTTTCAACGCCTCTTTCCATCTGACCGCACAAAGACACCATCGATCACCAGGTTGTAAACCCGGGAACCCATAATCAGGGACAGGCGTAGAAAGATCATTGCCCTGCTTCTTGGTGAAGGCAAGAAACTCTTCAGTCATTTGTGCACAGATCACGTGGCGACCGAAGTCCTGTTCATTGGTACGACAATAACCGTCACGAAAAAAGCCAGTCATAGGGCTTTGACAACAAGGGACTAGGGGTTCATTCAAGACATTGAGCTTTTGTGGTTTTTGAAATGCATTCATGAGCTTTACCTTGTGAAAGATTGTGCTGAGTTATTCGATTAAAATTAGCAGATGGATCTGGTAATTCTGATCACAGTTACGGTCATATGAATGACCCTACCTCACATTACCCTGTGCCAACGAAATAAAGAAAAATTAGGCCTTATCATCTAATTTATCGGTCACATGAGGATTTGCCCCTAAATCATAAAATAATCGATTTTAGAGGCTTTCTGATGGCTTCTAGGGCATACACAGGGCGTCGAAGTCGTTCCAAACTACAGATCAAATCTGGGGCTTAGATAAAGCCCCCCCCAACCTCTCACATTCATCAATTCAGTGTCACGAATCACATAAAGCTGAAAAGTGTTCAGTGTGATTGAATACCACCGTATTTAATTTGTTCACAGCAAAGTATGACGATCTTCCGATTCAATTCGGTACCACTAAACTAAAAACTACAGGTACCCCCCATCAGAATGGACTAGTGTTACAGAATATAGCGACGATAACTATTTTTGTAATACAAAATAGTTGTCACATTAGACTCGGTTTAGAGCCACGAAAGGAAAGTAAGGATTAGGACCTGAAATAGCCATTGCTAAAATCGGTCAGGGCTGGATGGCAAAAGTATCCTAGCTTCTGACAGGTTGGTACTAGGACTTATATCTCAACAGCACACTTTAGCCAAAACTTAGTAGGAAGCTTGATTTAACAAGGAGATGAGAAGGATGAAAATAGTAACGACGTTGATATTTCTTTGCATGCTTACATTATCAACATCAACAACAACTCATGCATTCAGTTTGCGTTTCGGTAGTACCCTCATCAATGAAGGCAAACCCGCAACATTGCTACTGTTAAACTTGGGCGAACCTTTAAACAAAAGCATTTCTGATGTCTGTGTCAGTCACAATCGACAAGGTGAATGCAGGGAATGGACCACTTCAGAAATCTGGTTTTATCGGCATAACGATCTCAATTACACCATCCACATCTACAACGGTATTATCCAGAAAATTGAGTGGAGTCGATTTTAGAATGAGCTAGGACTCTATATCTGCTCATAATACCGCTCCAACTCCCCTTG
>SLCQ01000196.1 GCA_007125745.1 Nitrincola sp. | reverse complement strand
TGGGAAACATTGTTCCCTGTGATCGGGCGCTTACCCGTTACCATGCAAACTCTAGACATTGCATTAATCCTGAATTCTGTAAAGTTACTAAAACCTATCCGATGTTTATTGAGGCTAAACACATCTTTAAAAATACTTAGCACTCTCAGGCGGAGCGTCCACTGTACCGGACAAAATACCGTACCATTAAGGGATAGAAGGGCGCATATTATACTCAACTCATCACAATAAACCAGCATAATTGATGATTTTTTCACCAATAGTTTAGAGCCACCCCCTTTCTGCAAAGGAAACCACCTCAGCATCCCCCACTACCATATGATCTAACACACGAATGTCCACTAAAGAGAGCGCTTCTTTAAGGCGTTCAGTGATCTGACGATCAGCCTGGGAAGGCTCAGCAATACCGGAGGGATGGTTATGGGAGAAAATCACCGCAGCTGCATTGACATCAAGCGCCAATTTCACCACCTCTCTAGGATAAACAGCGGCCGCATTGAGGGTACCAAAGAAAAGCTCTTCAAAACGGATTACCCGATGACGGTTATCCAAAAGTAAGCAAGCAAACACTTCTCTTGTGTGATGCCTAAGCTTTGCCGACAAGTACTGGCGAACCATCGCTGGGCTTTCCAGAGCAGACTCTCGGACCAAAGAGGCCTCTAAGTGCCGCCTTGCCATTTCCAATACCGCTTGCAGTTGCGCATACTTAGCAGCCCCTAAACCGGGCGCCATACAAAACGCTTGCTGACTAGACTCCATTAAAGGTCTTAGTCCACCAAAGTGGTGTAACTGCTCTCTGGCCAGGTCTACGGCAGATTTACCCGCGATACCGGTACGAAGAAAAATTGCCAAGAGTTCGGCATCGGTGAGGCTCTTAGCCCCTTGTGCCAGAAGTTTTTCACGGGGTCTTTCCGCTTCTGGCCAGTGTCTAATCGACATAAACACACTCCTTGTGATCCATTTTACAGTTTCCTTACTGTATGGCTCTACGCAAATTGTTATCAAAATGCTATCTTAACGCCTTCTTCAAGAACATGGAATCTTCAGGCTCTCCGGGTATGCATAGACTTACTAACAGACAGATTCTTCTCGGTATCACGGGCGGCATCGCTGCCTATAAAAGTGCTGAAATCACTCGTCTTCTTAAAAAAGCGGGTGCTGATGTGCGCGTGGTGATGACACCCGCAGCAACAGAATTTATCACACCTCTGACGCTACAAGCTCTTTCAGGGCATCCGGTTCACCTTGAGTTACTGGACCCGGAAGCAGAAGCCGGCATGGGGCATATTGAGTTAGCTAAATGGGCTGATCATATTTTAATTGCCCCAGCCAGTGCCGACTTTATCGCACGCGTTGCTGCTGGCATGGGCAATGACTTACTGACAACACTCTGCCTAGCCACAGAAGCCCCCATTAGTCTGGCTCCAGCAATGAATCAAGCTATGTGGCGAGATGCACATACGCAAGCTAACGTGGAAGCACTAAAATCTGCTGGTTACACCATTTGGGGGCCGGATGCTGGTGAGCAGGCCTGTGGCGATACAGGCCCTGGAAGAATGCTGGAACCTACAGACTTAGCAGCCCGCTTAGCCGCGGAGTTTGAATACTTAGCGCTCAGTGGCAAGACTGTTTTTATTACCGCGGGGCCAACGCGAGAGCCACTTGACCCCGTCCGTTTTATCTCCAATCATAGCTCTGGAAAGATGGGGTATGCTCTAGCACAAGCTGCCATGGATGCTGGAGCAAAAGTGAAATTAATTTCGGGTCCTGTCAATCTCACACCGCCTTCAAGAGTGACATGCATTCAGGTGGAAACAGCCGAAGAAATGTTAGCCGCATCGCTTGAGCAGATAGAGGAATGTGATCTATTTATTGGCGCAGCTGCCGTAGCTGATTACCGTCCTGTGGCAATAGCTGAACATAAAATTAAAAAAGGCAACGAAGAGATTATGGAGCTGAGGTTGGTCAAAAACCCAGACATTATCGCTACCGTAGCCAAGCATTCACATCGTCCATTTACGGTAGGCTTTGCTGCCGAAACTCGTGATTTACTCCACTATGCACGTGATAAATTAGTACGTAAGCAGTTGGATATGGTCATCGCAAACGATGTGTCAGTAGCCGGCATAGGTTTTAACAGCAACGAAAATCAGGTCACCTTAGTGACTCCAGAGGATGCCACCTCCTTGCCGCAAACATCAAAACGCATGTTGGCAAAGCAATTGATCGAACAGATTGCGTTGCATCTCAACAAACAGGATAGCCTTTAGGGAATTGAGACATTAACGTTATGAAAAAATTACAGGTTAAGATTTTAGACTCACGTATTGGCACTGACTTTCCGCTACCCAGTTATGCAACGCAAGGCTCGGCTGGCTTGGATCTCAGAGCCTGTTTAGATACCAAGATCACGCTGGAACCTGGACAAACAGAACTGATTCCAACCGGACTCGCTATCCATATTGAAGACCCTAACCTCTGCGCAATGATCTTACCTAGATCTGGCTTGGGTCATAAACACGGCATTGTGCTGGGTAATTTAGTCGGCTTGATCGATTCAGACTACCAAGGGCAACTGTTCGTCTCCTGCTGGAATCGAGGCCAAACGAGCTTCGTGATGGAGCCAGGTGAGCGCATAGCTCAGTTGGTTCTGGTACCGGTTGTTCAAGCAGATTTTGAAGTGGTTGACGAGTTTTCCGATAGCCAACGAGGTGATGGCGGTTTTGGCTCATCCGGTCGCCATTAATGAACTATGTTATTAAAGACATCAAGGAGTTGATGTGAACTATTTACTTGAAACATTTGATACTGAAGTATTTCGTGCCTATGACATTCGCGGTATTGCCGGTACGGCGTTGACCGATGCTTTGGTATGGCATCTAGGCCGTGCTTTTGCCGCAGAAGCACAAGCACAACAAGTCGATACCGTTGTGGTTGCTGCCGATGGTCGACTGTCTAGTCCCAATTTTAAAATGATACTCAGCCAAGGGCTTCAGGCAGGAGGCTGTGATGTAATCGACATCGGCTTTGTACCGACACCCACTCTTTATTATGCCGCGCATCAGCAAGCACATAAAACCGGTATTATGATCACAGGTAGCCATAACCCTGCTGATTATAATGGGTTTAAGATGATGCTGGCAGGCCATACGCTCTCGGGCGATGATATTCAGGCACTGCGTATACGCATAGAAAATCAGGACTATACGGAAGGTACCGGTTCTTTGTCGCACGTAGATATGAGCGAAAAATATCTCGGCCACATTACTCAGGATGTTCGCGTAAAGCGCCCTCTAAAAGTTGTGGTCGATTGCGGCAATGGAATTCCTGGCAACTTAGCGCCAGAGCTGATAAAACGACTGGGCTGTGACGTTATACCACTTTTTTGTGATGTGGATGGCACCTTCCCGAACCACCACCCTGACCCGGGTAAACTGAAAAATCTTCAGGATGTTATTCGTGCCGTCGCCGAACATCAGGCCGATATAGGCTTAGCTTTTGATGGTGATGGTGATCGTGTCGGTGTGGTGACAGATCAGGGGCATGTGGTCTACCCTGATCGAGTGATGATGCTATTTGCTGAAGATGTGATCTCTCGAAACCCGCATGCAGAGATATTATTTGATGTTAAATGTTCAAGACTGCTTCCTAAAGTAATTGAAGCCGCGGGTGGTAAAGCCACGATGTGGAAAACAGGGCATTCGCTCATCAAACAACAGATGAAAGCCTGTGGAGCATTATTAGCCGGTGAAATGAGCGGTCATATCTTCTTCAAAGAGCGCTGGTTTGGCTTTGACGACGGCCTATACAGCGCCGCACGTTTATTGGAAATCCTTGCCTCTCGGGAAGAATCCGCTGACGCTATTTTTAAAGCCTATCCTGAAGATATCAGCACGCCGGAAATCAATATTGAAGTACGAGATGACAATAAGTTCCAGATCGTTGAAGCCCTTCAGCAACTCAGCTTTGAGGGTGGTCATGCCAGCCATATTGATGGTGTCCGAGTTGATTACCCCGATGGCTGGGGTTTGATTCGCGCATCCAATACAACTCCCATGCTGGTGCTCCGATTTGAGGCTGAAACCCAATCTGCTTTAGAGCGTATTCGGGATGCATTTCAACAACAGTTGCATCAGGTTGTTCCAGACCTAAGCATTCCTCATGAATAAGTGAATTAATTGAACAAGGTAATCGGATTATGCCACTAACACGCACACAAGCCATCGACACCTCACGCATCCTCAGTGAGGCGATGCCTTATATTCAAAAATTTGTGGGTAAAACCATCGTGATCAAATACGGTGGCAATGCGATGACAGATGAAAAGCTGAAAGCGAGCTTTGCACGCGATATCGTCATGATGAAGCTCATCGGCATTAACCCTATCGTTGTTCATGGGGGCGGCCCTCAAATCGGCAACCTATTAGAGCAACTTCAAATTGAATCGCATTTCGTTAATGGTATGCGTGTTACCGACTCTAAAACCATGGATGTGGTTGAGATGGTATTGGGTGGTATGGTCAATAAAGAAATTGTTGGCCTCATTAATAATGCCGGAGGAAAAGCCATTGGATTAACCGGTAAAGATGGTGAATTACTCAGAGCACGAAAGTTACGTGTTAAGCATAAAACACCTGAAATGGAAGCACCCGAAATTATAGATATAGGCCATGTCGGTGAGGTGGAAAGTGTCAACGTAAAAGTACTGAAAATGCTCGAACATTCAGACTTTATACCGGTCATTGCTCCGATTGGCGTGGGAGAAGATGGACATGCATACAACATCAATGCTGACTTGGTTGCCGGTAAGGTAGCCGAAGTATTGATGGCAGAAAAGCTGATTCTGTTGACCAATATTGCTGGTTTGCTGGATAAAGAAGGCAAGGTACTCACCGGTCTGTCTACAGCTCAAGTTGACACATTAATTGAAGATGGAACCATTTATGGAGGCATGCTCCCTAAAATTGATTGTGCGTTAAGCGCTGTAAAGTCGGGTGTTAACACAGCACATATTATTGATGGACGTGTTGAGCACGCCTGTATGCTTGAAATCTTCACTAATGAAGGTGTCGGAACACTGATTACCAACAAATCTTTGTCAGCATTAGGAATGTAACATGACGGATAAGCAGCAACTGAAAATTTCGCGACGTGAGCAAATCCTTCAAGCACTGGCACAGATGCTTGAGGGTAACCCCGGACAGCGTATTACAACCGCGGCTCTAGCGCGAGAAGTGGGTGTTTCCGAAGCTGCGCTCTATCGTCACTTTCCCAGCAAAGCTCGCATGTTTGAAGGCTTGATCGGCTTTATTGAAGAGACACTCTTCTCGCGCATCAAAATTATTACTCAATCTGATACCAGCGGTGTTAGACAGTGCGAACAAATACTGACACTGTTGCTGGCGTTCGTTGAAAAAAACCCCGGCATGGCTCGAATTCTTACAGCCGATGCTTTAGCGGGTGAAACCGATCGTCTGCGAAGCCAAGTGAATCAATTATTTGAACGTATTGAAACGCAACTTAAGCAGATTATGCGTGAAGCTGAGCAACGAGAAGGGGTTAGGACGCAAATTCCGGCAGGCTCTTGTGCCAGCTTATTAGTTGCCACGGCAGAGGGGAAAATTCGCCAGTTTGTCCGTAGCGAGTTTCGACGCCGTCCAACAGAACACTGGCCTGAGCAGTGGCCTCGCTTAGCCGAAGGCTTATTCAGACGCCAAGCCCAAAGTTGATTCTAGTTGCTGGGCTTCTGCCTGATAACGCCGCATAAGATCCGCCTCCTGCTCTAAAAAAGCGGAGGCAGTCGTACGCTGAATTCCCAACTTATCAAGCAATGGTAGTCCCCTGTGCAAATACTCTAACGTTTCAGGGTATGGGTGCCCTATCACGACCACCTCTCCTTGCTCTTTTGCAATAGCAATGGCTCGAAGAAACTCTTGCTCAATAGCCACTATATCAATTGTGTGATCTAGAAATACATGACGCTCTAAGACGGGTATATTTGTGGTGCGTGCTACATTTGCCGCCTGGGTTGCCGCGGTCGTTCGACTATCAATAAAATAGAGATTGCGTTCCTGTGCCACTTCCATGACCCAGTGCATCTGTTGGGTCTGCTGCGTCAGTAGGCTACCCATGTGATTATTTAGTCCTCTTGCCATGGGTAGCGAATCTAAATTATCACGTAACACCTGCTTAAACTCGGCCTCAGTTTGGTCAACATATAACCCTCCTGGTCCCAATGGAAGATTAGCCATATTGGCCATAGGTGCATGCAGAATCACTTCTTTTGCATCAGCTTCATCAGCTCGTTCTGCAAAGGCACTCGCATCCGGTGTAAACGGGAGTACGGCATAGGTTATCGGCCCAGGAAGCGCTAATGCAGCACGCCCCTGTGCGGCATTCACTCCCAAGTCATCTAAAATGAGTACCATTCTGGGCGACATTTCATCGGCAAAGGGCGCCATTGATATCAGCAATGTCGTGACAGCCAAGGCGCAAAGAAACCGTTTCATGCCGTAAGCTATCCTCTTGATGGTTGCACTATACTCAAGGCTTTCAATAAATTAAGTGCTTCATAAAGCTGATTGTCAGGTTGTCCTAGAGATTCGTCAGCCTGACGATCATCCTCAACCGTGACATCTGGACGAATACCATCTGCCTGAATAGACCGCCCATCCGGTGTAAAGTAACGGGCTGTTGTGAGCTTAACACCACGACCTGAGCTCACCGGTAAAATGGTTTGAACCGAACCTTTACCAAAGCTGTCGGTGCCCATAATCACTGCACGACGATGATCTTGGAGTGCACCAGCAACAATTTCAGATGCTGATGCCGATCCAGCATTAATGAGCACAACCATAGGAATATCAGGCAATAGAGTTTCTGTCGTAGCGTTGAAGCGTAATTCTGAATTCGGCAAGCGACCCTCGGTATACACAATAAGTCCTTCAGAAATAAATGCATCACTGACCTGCACTGCAGACTGAAGTACGCCGCCCGGGTTGTTACGAAGGTCCAACACGATACCTTTTAACTCACCCATATCCTGCAGTTTTTGGATAGAGTTACGTAACTGTTCGGCGGTATTGTTTTGGAACTGACTGATTCGAATCATACCATAGCCCGTTTCAAGCAAACGATGCCGGACACTGGTAACACTGATAGAGGCACGCTCTAGGGTTACATCAAATGGCTTTTCAACACCATCACGTACAAGCGTGATCGTCACTTTTGAACCGATCCGACCACGCATACGCTCGACCGCATCATTCAACGACATACCTTGAGTCGACTCGTCATCAATTTTGGTGATTAAATCCCCGGCTCGAATACCTGCTCGTTGAGCGGGAGTATCATCAATGGGGGCAATGACTCGAACAAAGCCATCTTGAAGCCCCACCTCAATACCTAACCCACCAAAACGACCCGTGGTATGGATCTGTAGACTTTCAAACGCTTTTGCATCTAAGTAAGCGGAGTGAGGATCAAGGCCACTTAACATGCCACGAATGGCGTCCTCTAGTAATTGTTTGTCTGTCACTGGCTCTACATAAGCAGATTTGATGCGATCAAACACCTCGGCAAAGAGCCGAATCTCCTCAACCGGGATTGTAGGGCTGTCGTAACTCTCTTCAGCATCCGCAATTACCATGGAGACATTGAACATACAGAACAATGCCAATAAACCTAAACTGGGATGGATTAGCCAATGCTTCATCACGTCATCCTCTCCGCCCTTACTAGGGTCTGCTTAGCCATTCTGACGGGTTAACGGGTTTACCCTGATGTCGAATGGCAAAATAAAGTCCTACTTCTTCGTGCCCACCGCTATTACCAACCGTTGCGATAGTTTGTCCCGTACTAACCCACTCACCGGGTTCACGCAACAGTGTCTGGTTATGCCCATAAAGACTCATGTAACCTCCACCATGATCAAGAATCATGACCAAACCATACCCGCGTAGCCAATCCGAAAAAACCACTCGTCCATGATGAACCGCTTTGACCTGGGTTCCAGACTGACCACTAATCAACAGGCCTTCATACGCGACACCGCTTCGCTGACTACCATAAGCCCTAAGCAACCTTCCTTCAATAGGCCAAACTAACTGCCCTTTTAAGTTTGCAAACTCTTGGCTGTCTTGCGCTAGTCTGGCGGCCTCAAGTGATCGTTGAATTTCCGCCAAAAGTTCTTCTAACTCTTGTTGATCTCTACGAAGATTGGCAAGTCGTTGCTGTTCTTGCTGTTGAGCTTCAGATAGTCGCGCAATCGCGGCTTGTCTTGCATTTTTCGCATCTTCAAGCTGGGCTTGCTCTTGAGCCAGCTGTTCACGCCGTAACGCTATCTCCTCTTCGGTTGACCCTATCTGCAAACGAGTCGTTCCTAAGTTTTCTAACTGTTCTTGATACGTTGTGAGTTGATGGGTTAGTTCAGCATTTAAGTAGTCGTAGTAGCGCAACATTCGATCTAAGCGATCAGGATCCTCTTGCTTGAGTAGAAGCATTAGACGAGGCTGGCGACCTTGACGATACTGCTCTTGAATCAGCTGATGTATCAGGGATCTACGCTCATCCAAAGCCGCTTCCAGTCGAGAGCGTTGTGATTGCAACCCGGCCATGTTTTCATTCAGGGCACGAAGCTCATTATCCAACGCCGCCAGCTCAGCACTGACACGACTGATAGCTCGCTCTGCTTCTGCCAGCGCCTTTTGCTCATCTTGCCGCTTTTGTTCACGTGCACTAATACGCTGTTGCACGAGCACAATGTCACGTTTGAGTTGCTCTAGCTGGGCTTCCGTTGCCTGCGGGTTTTGAGCAAGCAATCCACCGGAAAGCCATAGGCTACCCAGTAAAAAACCTGCTCTCATCCATTTATGCATGCACTGTTTCAACCTTGTTTAATCAAGGTGGATCCGGTCATTTCTGCAGGAACAGGGAGATCCATCAAATAGAGTAGACTGGGTGCTAAATCACAAAGTGCACCGTCTTTAATGCTGATCTGTGATGCTCTTGGACCATCATAAATTAAAGCGACAGGCCAAATGGTGTGCGACGTATGAGGTTGCCCTGTTTCAGGATCTTGCATCATTTCAACATTACCATGATCAGCGGTAATTAATGTTTCCCCTTCGACCGAGCGCATCGCTTCTAATACACGACCAACACACTCATCGACCACTTCTACGGCTTTCACCGCCGCATCAAATTTACCCGAATGACCAACCATATCGCCATTGGCAAAGTTACAGACAATCA